>NZ_JASOER010000004.1:0-112032 GCF_030212665.1 Pauljensenia sp. UMB9872
CTAGGCCAGCAAGTTCTCAGACGACCAGTTCAGCGCGAGCTCGCCCCATGAAACATCTACGGATAAGTAGCGCTACGCTTACAGCTGTCCCTTGAATCCCCCACTTTGTTGATTAATCGCGTATTGGTAAACATCGCGAACCAGCGGCTTAGAATGCCAGCGCTTGAACATTCCTGAAGTATTTTGCCGCATAGCTTGCAACGCGAATTTTCTAGCTCCTTCAAGAACCTCGGGATATTGGTTACAAAACTGTTCGAGGTCTCCTACCGCGTAGCTAATCGCATCCGAATTCGCTGACGGATACGTAGCGGTGAACGCCCAGGCATCCAAGAACCCTCTATACGAAGACTCATATTCAAACGCCCAAAAACCGGTTGTCTTGCCTTGCAAGATCGTTCCTGGAACCGTGTTCAACCAGCCGACACCCTCAACGGATTCCAGCTTTATCGCCTTCTGGTCTGGAATCTCACAAGTGCGAGGGAAGAACAAGAGCTCAATAAAGCCCGTACTCAACGTGGCCCAACGGCCCCCACTTGTGCTTGGACAATCCGTTAGAGTCCAGTACTTCCCCTCAAGCTCAACAGCGCTTGGAACTAGCTCCTTCAAGGCAAAAGCAATATCACGCAAAATTGGCTCCTGATACTCGTTAGGAACTAGCCTGGCGAATTTCGTGGGTTCACTCCCGAAGCCTTCCAAACGTTGCCGCGCCCCTCGTAAATCATAAGGACCATCACCTAGGGCCCAGGCCTGCTGATCTTCAACAGGAATCTCCAGATCTAGACTGGAAGGCTGGTCATGCCCGACATTCCCCAGACGGTTGCGCAAGCGTTTAGCATCTGCGCGGAAGCGTTGGATCTCTTGATACTCAATCGAGTCCAAACTCATCACCGCAGGCACCGGCATAAACCAAAGCTTCTCCACGTCTGTCCACGGATCCACATGATTAGTATTTCCATGTCGATGCTGAGCAAAACGCGTCACCACATTCTTTGCCTGGCCAACATAGAACTCGCCGTTAGAAAACTCGAGCACGTAAATTCCTCGCCGGTTATGCGGGATAAGAGCTGAAATGGAATCCAGTTCTCTTACTGGAAACCGAGCGTATTTGAGTTCGGAGGATGTCTTGTTAACGTCCGAAGCGACCTTGGCAATCGGCATTGTTTCAAGCTCTTCCAAAGACGTGCGCGAAGCACTCTCCCGCTCGGGTTCCATCTTGTTTTACCTTTATAACGCTAAATAAACCAAACAACTCCCGTATTTGAAAGCACTGTAACCCATTTTTGCCACAAGCTAGGCAGGTTTCAAAAGGTTGCGCATATTTCGCGATCCTTGCGCACATCGCAGATAGTATTTGCCAGAACATCAATTGAGGTGCCCGCTTACAAGACTGCCTGCTTCAGCGTTACGGGGACGCTGGCATTGGCTGCCAAAATGGTCTGACGCAACCTATCAGCAGAAGCAGAACACCTACGGTAGCACGGTGAGGAAGAGGCTCACGCAACGGCCCCTTGTGAATTCTTCAGTGTCTGGGATTAAATACGCGCGCGCCGTACCTCATCATGAGATTGAGGCACGGCGCGCTATGTGATGACACGTTACATGCGATTTTACATGTGACGACGTTTGAGCAAGTAGCCACCCGCCAGCAGAAGCAGGGCACTAGCACCAAGCAGAGTCATATCCGCTGAACCTGTCTTGGATAGCCCACCGTGACCGTGCTGTGCCTTTGACGTAGCTGACGGCTTCTTCGAAGGCTCTGCCCCCCTCGGCTCCTCCGAAGGCCCTGGCTCCCCCGGCTCGTCAGGGGACTCTGGCTTGGGCTTGAATGCTAGATCAACTGTGAACACTACGTTCCCGTCGCCATTCACCTCACAAGCAGCACCCTCTGGACACTTAAGTGACGTGTAGCTTTCCTTACCTTTGTCGGTAAGCGACACAGTCACAACAGCTTTCTTCCCGCGACTAACAGGATCATCCGGGTTGAAGGGCTCGCCATCATTGTTCACATACGTCACATCATATTTAAACACCCCATCAAACGGGTTAGGAGTACCAGCCCCATCCGGACCGTAAGACGGAATCACCACCTCTTGCCAAGAGCCTTCCGGGACGTCTTTCATATCTTGCACGGTTGGTGGCTGCGGAGCAGCAGTCGCTTCAGATATAACAACCGGTGCGATAGCTTCACGCGTCTTTACTTTGGAATCAGCTTGATAATAAGTCACAGTAACTGGAATCTCGGCCCTATCCCCCTTGACTGCATCAGCAGCTGGAGTCACCGTCAGCTGGCCAGTGGAAGCGTCAATCCCTACCTGCCACGTCTTTCCGTTAACCGTAACCGTTTCCGGGGCTGAGTACTCGTGTCGGATGCCTTGTTTCACGTACTCTTCACCCTTCATAGGCGACTCCACTGCCTTAGCAGGAGATGTTTCAACCAACTCATAGAGTGGTTTCAAAATGGACAACTGCCATTCGTTTACTCTCTCGCCGTCAGCGTTAATGACGCCAGGATTATTCACCTTGCCAGATTCGGGCGCAAAAACACCATAGCCCTTAGCCATAGTTACGTCGCCGGCGGCTTGCAATGACAACTCCGGGTTGCCCTCGCCGTTTACGTCGCCGGGACCTTCAAATATTGCTGCACCTCCAGCGCGCAAAACGCGCCCACCAGGAGCCTTGATATTGGCATCTTCAGTTGAAGAGAACTTCAAGTTCCTATCCGCTCGAACACCATTCAGTAGTTGCTTATCCGCCGATACTGCCTGCACATTCAGGGTAGCCTGCTCAGTTACGGCAATATCCTTACGGCTATACATGCCCATAGCCCAGCCACGAGTAGCACCTTGCACATCGATATTGAGATGGGAGTTGCCCGCAAGTACGGCAGATCCATATGTGCCTAGGACGCCGAACTCCGTTGATGTTGTCTCGGGATTGGCTATTTGACTCTTAATGTTGACTTTTACATCATCTGTGATGGTGAAAGGGCTGGCAGAAATACCCATAGCACCAGTAAATCCTTTATCACCGCTATATCCGGGGTTAAGGTTGATCGTCCCTTGCCCGCCGATTGTGAGCGCGCCACCCCAGCTTTCAATAGCCGTTGAGTAGTTAGGGTCGGAGTTGGAGATATCTGTATTAATTGTGAGAGTCGCATCGGCAGACTCACCAATCAAATTAACCTTCGGATTAAGACCATCTTGCTTGCTATTAACTCCGCCGCTCTTCATAGTAAACGTCAGAGCGAGTGCATCTGAGTGTCCCTTTGACTGTTGATCGATGACATTGTTACCACGGAATTTGACATTCAGTTCTTCCACGCCAACTTTTGAGCGATCGAATACCACCTCAACGAATGTGCCTGCACCGTAAGATCCGGTAAAGTCCTTGCGCTCGAGGACAAAATTATCGAACGTAAGAGTTTTCTCTGCATCATTCCAATACCATGATCCAGAATCGCCTTTACCTTTGACGTTGCCGTCCAAGCAATAGGTCCACTCCGCAACATGGATGTAATGCAAATTCGGACACGTGTCCCAATCCATATGCCTAAGCTGAGGGGCATCAGCGTAACTATCCTCGGGCGCAGCCTGAGCGCTAGGGACAGTAGCGAACCCGGCCACTACGGCCGCTGCTACCGTAAGCGTTGAAAGCGCGACCCTCACAATTCTTTGCATGGTAATCCAATCAATCGTTAATGGGACTTCAGCTACATGCGTGCAGTACAGAAGCTATGCGTACATTATACTATGCGTACATTATATATATTTTTCCCGTAATTACTGAGAAATGAGATCCTTCCTATTTGCAGGACTAAGAAATGGGCTATCGCCAGTGAGGGGTGGTTTGCGCGAGTCTTGTAGTTCGTTGAGTCACATTTATCGTGAGCAATCAGTTGCTCTTTTCGAACTGGAAACCAACGATGCGACGACATCCATTCGAGATTAAAGAAGAGGCACAACAGTATGTTCCAATCACCGGCCACACCGCGCTCAACACCTTCTTATAAGAGCACCAAGAACACCAATTAGCAGTAGCCCAAATACCCTAACAACCCGCCCGGCATCAATCATGCTCCGGGCTGCTACTTCTAGCTAAAACTAAATGGAGCGGGCGACGGGATCCCCCGTGCCACACCGTGGCACAGTGGGCCCATTTCGATTCCCGGCCCGACACTAAAACCGACCACAAGGGAACAACCTTGTGGCCGGTTACAAGATACTTAGACGTCGAAAATGATAAAAGCCGCTTGAGCCCTTGAACCCCTTTTGAACAGGGGTTTTGCTGTTTCTGGGGCTGCTCGCTACTTCGCTGGAGGTTTGGCGATCCGACGGTCGTCGCTGTAACGCCCACTGGGGTGGCGTCCGTTTGAAGCCAAGGGGGTCTGGGCGAGTGCTTGCGTTAGCGGGTACCTAGTGCGGGGGCTAGAACATAGAATCTGGCATCGAGAAGGCTTCTGGCACGTTGTATCTGATTTCGTTGGCTTCTTTGCGGACGTTGATGTTCGAGCTTTCGAGAAGAATCGGGTTCAGGTGGGGCTTTCCTTCGTGAAGGAAGATTGCATTGGAAACGTTGGTTCGAATGTAGGTGGCGCTCTCGCGGGTGAATCCCAGCCGTTGGAGAAGGATGGTTTTCTGTTTCGTCGTGCCGTACTCGACGTATTCGTACCAGTCGTTGTCGAACTGCTCTACTCCGTGGACCTTCTTGTATTCGTTGGAGAATTTGAGGAAGTAGTTCGACAGGCTGAAGAGGATGACGTCTTCAAGAACTTTCAGGATTTCACTGATGACGATGTTGCGGTGCTGGAGCGTGTTCTCGTAACGGATCTCTCCTTGCCCTTTGATGTAGAGCGTTCCTTGTTGCAGGCGGTACTGGAGGGCACGGTTCATGATCGAACGGAGTCCGTGACCTTCCATCCATTGTGTAAGCAATACGGTGTACCAGCGCAGCATCGTGAGCTGGTTGCCGTACTTATCTGTTTTTCCGAGTGTTTCGGGGTCGTAGACGCGCCATTTGAAGATTGAGGCGAGCCTTTCGAGAAACGCGAGAGTTTCGTCGTAGTTGAACTTCCCGTCTGGAGAGATGCGCGGGTATTTGAGTCCGGCTCGGACAGCTTGAGTTAAGGATTCTGCTTGGTCGACAGATACGTTGATGTCGTCGTCTTGTTGCCCTTCTCTTTGCGCGAAGGACTCTCGGATTCGGCTGATGGTTTGGTCGTCGAGGTAGTCGGAGAATTCTTCACGCACCAGGCTTTGACGTCCTGTGGTGATGTCGCGTAAGAGCATGAGTCCGAATTTGCGCTTCATGTTGTAGCGCTCGTAGCTTTCATCTCCCTTGGCGAACTCGATCTGTCCTTCTTGAAGATCAGCAACGACTCCTTGCTTCATTTTCTTGCTGATAATTTGTGAGTCGGTTTGCACGGATAGCGTCTGTGCAGGAACGTTCGCTTGCAGGAGTTCCTTTGCCTTTTGCTCGGATGCAAGTTGGTTGCCCACGATGATGAATACGTTGCCGTAGAGGTTGAACTCGATACGTCCGACTCGGCCGATCAGGTTCTTGAAGTCGACTGTTGTCATTCCTGCTCTGCCGATTTTGTTGGTTGTGATGACGAGGTTGTCGGCGGGAAGGTTGACTCCTTCTAGAAGCGTGCTGGTACAAAATAGTGTCGAGATTTTGCCTTCGCGGAACAGACCTTCGATGCGTTCGCGGATTGCTGGTGGAAGGTAGCCGATATGGTAGCTGACGCCTCTACGGATGAGACCGCTAAGGTAGTAGTCCTCGTGGACGTCGCGTTCTATATCTTTTGCGAGAGCGTCCAAGTCTTTATCGTTGAGGTCTGCCAAACCCTGGGCATAGTCACGCGCCGCTTGCACTGCGTGATGTCGGGCAGCATGAAACACGATGGTTTGCCCACGATGATCTGAACCTCGTGATGATTCACTAACAAATCGGGTTACATCCTGTGCGGTAGCGTCCTGAGCTTGAAGCGAGGCTAGGTGCGTGAATTCTTGGGTGTGGTCGTTGTAACTGGAAATGGTGTTCTCGTGCAGGTTGACGAGGTATTTGAACTGCGCGACTGGCGAATACTGCGTTGCGACCGCGTTGGTCTCATTCTCGTCAGAGTTAGGATCAACCAGCCTTAGGAATACCTCTGGGTTGGGAATGTTGGGTGAAGCGAAGACGAAGTGCGGTGGCCTGTGGCGGTGTTGAAGGATTGTCACGGTTTGGTAGTAGAACGGGGCGCGGCTGTTCTTGCATGAGAGTTTGTGTGATTCGTCGAAAAAGACGTACTCGAATTCGATCGCAGGTTTGCCGATCAGAAGGTAAAGCAGACGTTCTGGGGTGAGTACGAAGATGAAGTTGTGATCGCCTTCGAGCACGATGTCACCGGCGGCACTGACGATTCGGTAGTCGTGTCGTTCTAGGTCTTCGCCAAGGTCAGCGATCAGTTTCGATCGGGTCTCGTTAATCAGCGCTTTTGACGGCACGATGATCGCAAAGTTGGCTGTCACCCCGGATTTGATCTGGTTGGTGATGAAGGTGCGCATGATGAAGGACTTGCCCAAGGATGTTGGGGCTGAGAAGGAAAACTTGCCGTCGGTGAGGCGGTCGTAGATTTTCTTTTGCGGCGCGAAGAACTTCATCGTTTTGTCACCGGGCACGGTGAGGTATTCGGCTTGGTAGGCGTTGAATGCGGCGTCGAGGATGCCTGCATCGGAAGTCACGCCCAACTGCTTCAGGCCTGGGTAGTTGCCTAGTGTGGTGAAGATTGCAGGAACGTATGCTTTCGTTTGTGCATCTTGTGGGTAGAGAATGTGGCAGAGGAGTGCGATTTCTTGCGCCCATACCCTATGCTGGTCACGGTTGGTGGGGTGGGTTGATTTCGAGAGCAGGTCTGCGAACCGCAGGGCGGCTTCAAGATCCACGTCGTATGGTTGACGATTCGCCAGCCCTAATCGATGTAAGCCGTAGTTGTAGAGCAGGTTTGCGTACAGCTGTTTGAGGAATTCGTTGGAGTCGATATCGGCAAATACGAGATCGCCGACTGTTACTTGCTTGTCAGACATGGCTACCACCTGGCTCGCCCACGAGCCCATCCATGATTGCGACCGCGTCAACGTCTACTTCATTGAGGGGCAAAACGTAAATGTAGAACGAGTAGTTATCCAAGTTTCGGGTGTTGATCTCGTTGGCGATCATTTGGGCGTGCGCGGCGATATCACCCTGCATTTTCTGATCGAGCGCAGACCGATACTGCTGGTTGCTGTAGTTCTTCGGATCGAGACCGATGTCATAGCCCAGAAACATCGAATAAGCGGTATCAAACTCGGGTGCCCCACCCGGCTTCGGGATTAGCAGATCTTTGACGTAGTTTGCTGTTGCTGGGTCGAGGGTCTTGGTGAACACAGTTTGCTCGGCGAGCTGAACCTCGTCTGAGCGATTCTGTTCTATATCTACGACGCGGTCGAATGCTGCAGTGATGGCATCCCCAATGTTGCCGACCACGCTGGAGGTTCCAAACACGATGCTGCTGGTGGTTCGCTGACCGTCTGGTGTGAGTAGGTGGATGGCGTCGCAGCGGCTGTGGATCTGGCCTCGGGCCTGGTTGAGCTCGATCTTGCTCATCACTTTGGGTGCTTCGAGGATTTGTTCGAGCAGGACGTAGAGCAAGATTTCGCCCAGCCCCATGCCGTCTTGTTGTGAACGCATCCGGTTTACCGCGTCGAGAGCGACTTCTTCGAGATCGTCTCGCTGTTTGTAGCCTTCGTATTCGGCGCGGGAGAAGACGTAGCGTCCAACGTTGCGTTTGAGGAACTTGATGAGGGCTGTGTGGTCGAAGCGGTTGTTTTGGATAGACAGATGGAACAGGCGTAACTGTTCGTCGTTTCGAAGACCTAACGTGTTCGAATGGGCCACTTCGGTGAACGTGGACGCGAATGTGTCGCCGCGCAGCGTTGATGTGATTGTCGCCTGTGCCATCTCGTCTTCTCCCAAGAGGTGTCCTTCCCGCCTACAGCTTTTCGAGGATACGTACGAGCTCCGACAAAGTGACCGCCCCGTCAGGTGGAGTGACGCCATCTTCGAAGACCATGTAGTAGCGGTAGTCATTGCCGGACATGTTCGCCCACGCCCGCCCGAGCCTGATCTTGCGGTTAGAATCGTCGTTCTTCAAATGCTCGCCCTTGGTCTCGACAACCACGATGGTGCCGCTGGTGGTCATCACGACGAAATCTGGGTAGTGGTTGAACGGACCGTTGAGGCAAAAGCCCTTGCGTTCAATGACGCGGTGCCACCAGCGAACGTTGTTCATGCCGGAGAAGCGACCAGCGAGTTCGAGCTCAAAGCCGTTCATCTTGTCTTCGGCCTCATACAGGGAGCCACCAATGAGGGAGGAGGCATGAATGGGCTGGATCGCTTTCGGGAACGCATAGAGTTGTTGAACATCAACGCGGCGGGTCTCGATGTCCTCATAGAATCTCTTGATTTTGTGCGCTTCTAAAAGACCGTCAATTTTCTGTTTGACCTTGCTTGCTACCGCATGTGGGTGTTCTTGATAGGTCAGCAGTTGCTCGGTGCCGAAGGTTTCAACCGTCCGCACGATGTATGCGCGCAGGTCAGAGTCAGTGATCGAATTGATCGGTTTGATCCGTTGGTAGATCGCTTCAGCCGTGTTACGTTTTTGTCCTTCGATGCTCAGTTTCGAGAAGTGTTCGCGCATGAATTTCTGGTCGGTACTCGACATCCGGAAGGCTTTAGGAACCTCTGAGTCTTTTCGCACGTCAATCTTGTACATCTGCTCATCGGCCGTCGACAAGTCGATATCGATGTCTTTCGTAGCCAAGTCGAAGTCACCGGCTAGTGCCTCGTGCTTGAGCTCGTTGTATCCCTCATGAGCTGTCGGGAACAATGCTGATCCAGGCTCTTGGATGACGAATTGGGGAAGGCGAAGGGTTTCGATCTCGTCAGCGAATTCGGGGTTCACGAAGCTCGTGTCCACAGCATCCTCCAAATCCGAAGGCACGAAGCCCTCACCCATCTGGGCGGCTTCTTCGGCCTCCTGCTCATAGTCCGCACCCTGCTGAGCCGCCTGCTCGATCATCGAAGCAACCGTCAGATCCGGCGAAGGCTCTGGTGAACTAGCGGATTCTTCTCGCGCATCTAAATCCGCTGCAACCTGTTCTTCATCGAACTCCAGAAACTCTTCAACGTCCATACCTTCCACTGAGTCTGACGACGTAGGGGCAGGTTTGCTGGACTGGTTCGCACCAGTGAAGTCGAAAGCTACTTGATCGGCTGTACGGAAGTCGCGCTTGGAGAATCCGGCACTGTTGAGCCCTGCAACGATCTGTTTGAGCGTGACGCCGAAATCGTTCGAGGAGGTCAACACGTAACTCATGTTTAACAACGTATTCGGCTGCTTCTTCGCGTGGGGTTGGCGCAGAACACGGCCAAGGATCTGTTCAACATCAACCTGGCTGGTTTTGTTCGCCAACGACGCCAGAATGTAGGCGAAGGGGCAGTCCCAACCTTCCTTCAACGCGTTCACGGTGATGATGAACCTGATCGGACACTCCTCGCTGAGCAGATCCACGCCCTTGAGCTCGTTTACGTCGGCGGTCTTGATCGCGATCTGCTCTGCAGGAATACCAGCCTTAACCAGCTTGTCACGCAGCCGCTCAAACGAAGTCGCATCCTCGCTCGTCTTCGGCTGAGCCTGGAACAACACGATCGGGCGAATATAAGCGCCACCATTCTCATACTGCTGTGTAGCGGCGACCTCTAGAGAACGGCGAAGATCGATCGCATCCGTAACAACATCCTTTTGCGAGGACCGGTTATACGCAATGACCGGAAGTTTAACCATGCTCTCGTTCTTGAGCGAGAGCGCATCCACATACGAGATCACGTTCGCTTGCCGCTTCGGGGTCGCGGTCAAATCAAGAATGAACGCTGGGTTAAAATTCGTGAGCATCTCTTGGCTTAACGTGCTCGTCGCGTGATGCGACTCATCCACGATCACCACCGGATTCAACTGGTTAATCACCTGAAACAAAGCCGTCTCATCCGCGTTCTCGATCAGCTGCTCCGGGGCACCAAACGCAGTCGAGAACGACGCCAGATTCCCATTGGCCTGGTATGCCTTGCGCCCGTCCTTTGTCCGTGAGCGGAACGAGTCATACGAGAGCACCATCACCGACAACTGCTCAGCCACCGTCGACGGGCTGAAATTCTGCCCCGCCAGCAGCTCTTCCTTCGAATACACCTCAACCCGGCCACCAAAATCAGTATTCAACTTCTGCCGATACGGGTGCGAGGAATTCTTCAACGCCGCCAACGTCTGCGTCAAAATCGAATCCGACGGCACCAGCCACACCACAGCCTGTTTCCGCGTCGGCGGCAAAGCCTCAAAAATCGGCTTCACCGACGCACACGCCAAAAACGTCTTCCCACCACCAGTTGGGACCTTGTAACACACGTGCGGAACACCATCGATCACATTCTGGTAGCCCGGCATCTGCAGGGTGCCAACCTCAATCTGGCGAGACTCCCAAAACATCTTGAAAGCCTCGCTCAGAGTGGGCTGCTCGTTAAGCTGGGTGAGGTAATCCTCCAGATCGGCAATCACCCGGTTTTGATACTTCTTCAACTCCATGACCAACACTCCTTAGAGACGGGTGATATCCCGAGGGATCTTCTTGAACGTGATATTCAGCGAGCGCAGCTCCTCATCCGACAACAAACAGGTATCGGCATAAATCACATACGAACTAGCCGCACACTCGATCGGGATAGAAGCCAGATAGCCACGATCCAAACTCGTCACACGATCCGGCTCATACACGAAAAACAACGACGCATCCTCATGCCGACCCAGGAAATACGGATGGGCACTGGGCGGATTCGAAAACGGCTGCCCCGTTTCGGTGAACCACACATACTCACGGACCCGCTCAAGAGGAACATTGGGATTCAAATCGCCCTCAACAAGAAGCGGCGCGCCAAGCTCATAGAAGGAGAAGTCACCTCCCGTACCTCCTGTCCTATTCTTGCCAGAGCCGTACCCCTCGATGGCTCGCTTTACGCGTTCAGCTGTGACTTCGTTTGCGTAGTCTCCAAGTTCGACCAGAATAAACTTTCGGCTTCCATTGTCTGCTTGATTTGTGGCAAGCACTGCATGGGCGGTTGTTCCCGATCCAGCAAAGGAATCCAAGACTATGGAATCTTTGTTTGTTGCCTGTTCGAGGCAAAGCTGAATCAGCTCAATTGGCTTAGGTGTGTCAAAATCACGCCGCCCAAATATCTTTTTGACCTGAAGTGTGCCGGTCTCTGCCGAAAACTCGGAACCCATCCAAACAGATTTAGGCTTGGCGCGTCTCACTCCACCAAGATCTAGATAATCCTTTTGGAAAACGTCGAACTCGTCACGACCGCGAACCTTCTTTACCGTCAACTCGCCGATTCGTTCTCGGGCAGTTTCCCGACCCCAGCGCCATCGCCCGTCGGTTCCATCGGACAAGCGTGGATAAATTTCGATTTCTTCTTTTGACTGCGAGTTACCCAATTTGAGTTCACCAGTTTTGCGGTTATATGAAAACGGGTAGTACATGTTGGGTCGATCTTCGCGTTTTGCCCCTGCGCCGCGTTTCCTGAGACCTAGTTCACGATACCTTCCATGTTCATCTTCATGCCGGTAATCCTTGACGTACTCCTCGGGCAATGGAACGCCACGAGTGATGAAATCGACTCCACGATAGAAGAGGAGATGTTCATGGGCGGTAGCGACATACTTAGCGTCGCTACGACCCTTCCAGTTGTTCACCACGGCTATATCGGCAACAAAGCATGCGAGACCAAAGATCTCGTCGCAGATGAGGCGGAGGTTGGCTGCTTCATTGTCATCGACCGAGATGAAGATGGCTCCGGTTGGTGCGAGCAGGCGTTGGAGCAGGCGAAGCCTTGGATACATCATGCATAGCCATTTGTCATGGCGGGAGAGGTCTTCGCCTTCTTTGCCGACGACTTCGCCAAGCCATTTCTTGATTCGTGGGTCGTTGACGGCGTCGTTGTAGATCCAGCCTTCGTTGCCTGTGTTATAGGGAGGATCGATATAAATGCAGTCAACCTTGCCTTCGTACTTTGGTAGTAGAGCTTTGAGGGCTTCGAGGTTGTCACCATGAATAATCATGTTCTGTGAGCCGTTGTCCCCATCGTGTTGGCCGTGCTCGTCATATGAGTATTGGCGGTCGAGGACGCGGTAGGGAACGTCGAGGTGGTGGGTGATCACCTTGTCTTTGCCGACCCAGTTCAGTTCTGGCATTAGCGTTCCTCCTTAGGCTCGTGAGGGTTGTTGGGATGTGGTTCTTCTGCGGCTTGACCGGTGCGGACCCATTCGTCGATTTCTGAGAGTTTGAACTTCCAGACCCTGCCGACTTTATAGGCAGGGAGATTATGGGTTGTTATCCATTTCGTGATGGTTTCCCGGCGCACCCCGAGGTGAGTTTGCGCTTCTTTCATGGTGACCCAGTTTTCTAATTCAGCTTCGCTCATCGTTCCTGCCTTATCGCTTGAAGATCCGGGTTAATAACTGTGACATCGACATTGAAGGTCGCGCTTTCACGAGGGAAGCAGTTCTCGCCTTCCTGGTTGCGCATTTCCCAGTGGCTTGAGGCTGCTCCTTCGTAGCCTTGCGCCCGAAACGTGCAAGAAATCTTGATGAACCTCGCTGTCGCTGGTGGGCTGTCAGGAATGGCGATCTGTGTGGTGCCGACGGGTCGTAGTCGCGGGTCTGTTGGATTCGTACAGACGAGTGTCCGACTGGTCCAGTCGATGCTGCCCACGTTGCGCAGTGTCCAGGTGTGAGTGAACTCGGCCCAAAATCCTGGCTTGTGTTTTTGCAGTGCGGGCGGTTCCGTGACGTCGACGCGATCTCCTTGATAGAGCGGCTGCGGCACGGGGTTTATTTCTTCTGGTTCCTGGTCTTCAAGGCGAAGTCGGTAGCAGTGTTCAAGGACATCGCAATGGTTTGGATCGTGGATGATCGCGTCGAACCAATCTGTGAGTGCCCAAATGAATGCTTCTGGTTCGATAGTGAGGGTTGAGGGCAGTCCGGTGTCTTTGCCGACTTCTTGGCAGCGGTCGTCCAATGTGGCCCGTGTGCTTGGGAGGGGCGTCAGGTGGGTAAGAAGGAAATCATGCAACGATTTCTTGCTCACCTGTGTAGGAAATGATTCGTATTGCGGTTCGGAGATCGGTTTCGCTCCGGTAAAGATCTTTCGCGCGTACTCGTCGTCTAACCGCTCTGCACTGCCAGCGTGTTGGAATACGGCTTGGACAAATTTTGCCTGGTTAGTGATGGGACTCTTCCGCTTGTAAACAGCGCGACAAAACTCGGGCAAACCCATGTGCGTCACGCTCCTCTATGCCGAGTCCCAAACTAGTCCCAGAAGTCCCAGTTTTTGCTTCTCTCAACGATCTGAAGTCCCAAAACCACAGCGTTTGATGAGTATGTGAGCAAAACACGAGCCGACGAGACGAACAACTTCTATCTCATTATCGCACGCCGACTCGCGCTAACGCTCATGAACACGCATCAAGTGATGGTGGGTGTCGTAGCAAGAGCGAAGGAGGTGAAGCACATGGGGAGGAACCGTAAGCAGACGTCCGCGAAGGTGGCGTCCAAGGCGTCGAAGATTCTGACCAATGGCCGTTATGGCAAGGACTCGAAGTCTGTTGCCGCTTCGGCGTTGGCGCAGACTAAGCCGCTCAAGCGCGGCAAGTAGCCGTACACAGCCCACTCGGTTTCGACACAGTGCGGGCCGGGTGGGTGGGGACGGTAGCGCTGGTGGCCACCGGTACTGACGTTCTCCAAGCCTGAGCGTGATTGTTCGGGAGCTCATCTGGCGGATGAGCAAGCCCTATGGCGGGTGCAGGCCGTGGGGTTAGACAAACAAATCACTAGTGAGACCTGCTCTGGGAGCGCTCGGCGGGTCACCTCACCCAACCCTTCTT
This sequence comes from Pauljensenia sp. UMB9872, assembly GCF_030212665.1. Taxonomy (NCBI): domain Bacteria; kingdom Bacillati; phylum Actinomycetota; class Actinomycetes; order Actinomycetales; family Actinomycetaceae; genus Pauljensenia; species Pauljensenia sp. UMB9872. Next base: position 14,011 of record NZ_JASOER010000004.1, read on the forward strand.
CACTGAGGGGTATGTGGGGTGGCTCGCCTTTGTCGTCTTCCAAGTAGTTCTCACCAGTGATCTGAGCCAAACAGATCAGGTCTCCAAATCACCGGGATTCCCGGAGAAATGGAGATCCTTCGATGAAGGTCACCTTCAGGCACGAAGCAGATAACAACAAGAACGAGTCCATCACTGACACTTTCGACATTGACCCTGGCGAGTTCGCTCTCATGATCGCAACCGACCGCCAGCAACGCGGCGCCGCTACTGGTGTTCCGCTCGACCAGGTTAAGCCCTGCACGCCGCAGAAGATTCTGGACGAGTTGTGGAACGCAGAGGAAGCGGCCACGCATCAGGCGGTTCGCGCCGATCGCGGCAAGGGTAAGAAGAAATGTACGTGTGGGGCTGGGTGCGGTCCTCGACGTGGATGCCGCGTCCCGAATAACAAGCCGTTTTCGTATGAGCAGATGCTCGAGATCGATCTTGACCCTGCTTCACCGGGTATCAGCGCTGAAGACCAGGTCATCGAACGCGAGGACAGTGTCGAGCGTGCCTGTGATCTCGAGGTGATGCGTGACGTCATCGCTGGTTTGGATTCGCAGCATCGTGAGGTGATGACGCGTCTGCTTGCAACCGACAAGCTCAATCAGGCGCAGGTGGCGCGCGATATGGGGTTGACCCGTGCTCGGGTATCGCAGCTGGTGGCAGAGGTAAAACCGCTGATCCGGCAGGCGGTTGAGGAGGCCCGATTTAACACTTCGAGCGGTGTCGGCAGTGGGGTGAAGGGAGAAGCCAACCGGGCTGCTCCCGCAAATGAGGAAGAAAGGTAAGCCCGATGGCTCGACATAGTCTCAAGCTTCATATTGCCCGGCATATCCCTGACAACCCCGGAATCGTCGCCACCAAGAATGTGACGCTGCGTGAACGGCTCATGCGCCTACTGCTTGGTACCCCACGCAAAGTCATGATTCTCGTTCCCGGTGACTCGGTCAAGCAGATCGACATCACCGAAAACACCGATGACGACCTCATGGCCCTGGCCGATGCTCTCAAGGCGGGTGAATCCAAATGATGATGCCGGAAATTAACGCCTTCATTCGTGATGGAAACCAGACGATGCGATCGCTCGCCGATTTGCTTGCGCGGGCTCAGCAGATCGTTGAGGAGAGCTTCGAAGACCACGCAGGAATGCCTGGTGAACGCCCGGAGCTTGCCCTGCAGATCAAGGAACCCTTCGAAACCATCCCAGCCACGCACGCCCAGCCAGAACTACTTGCGGACGAGCCAGAGGTTGAACCTGAACCGACGGTGACGTTGGAAGAAGTACGTGCTTTTCTTTCCGAGCTCTCAGCGCAAGGTCACACGGCAAAGGTTCGTGAGCTGATCGTCGAGGCTGGTGCGGACAAGCTCTCAGCGGTGGATCCGGCGAAGTTCGGCTGGCTGCTGGATCGAGCGAAGGAGATTGCTGATGGCACCGTCTGATCACGCACTCCTCTCAGCTTCTGGTGCTTACAGGTGGCTCAACTGCACACCCTCAGCGTGCCTCGAATCCGATGAGCCAGAATCCACGTCTGCGGCTGCCGAGCAAGGCACCGCCGCCCATGCACTGGCTGAGCACAAGCTCCGTCGCGCTTTGAAGCAGCGCTCGAAGCGGCCAGTCTCAACTTGGGTTGATGACGAGATGGAAATCCTCACGGACGACTATGTGGCGTTCGTCCAAGAACGCATCTCCATCGCCCAAGAATCCTGTGGTGATCCGCAGGTGCTGATCGAGCAACGCCTAGATTTCAGCCATGTGGTTCCGGGAGGTTTTGGCACCGGGGATTGCGTGATCATCGCCGAACCCACCTTGCAGATCATTGATCTCAAATACGGGCAAGGTGTGTTGGTTGAGGCTGAGCGTAATCCCCAGTTGATGCTCTACGCTCTCGGAGCCCTTCACACTTTCGGCGACCTGTACGACATCGAGCGCGTAGCGGTGACGATCTACCAACCGCGCCGGGGCAACGTCGACACCTGGGAAATCCCCGTCGCCGACCTCGAAGCGTGGGCTGAGGCAGAGGTGAAGCCGAAGGCTGAGCTGGCAGCGGCTGGCGAGGGCGAGTTTTGTCCGGGCTCGTGGTGTCAGTTCTGCAAGATTGCACCCACGTGTCGGGCGCGAGCGGAAGCCAACCTCGCCCTTGCAAAGCACGAGTTCGTCCCACCAGCAGAACTGTCCGACAGCGAGATTGCCGACGTGCTCACGCGGATTCCACAGCTCAAAACCTGGGCGTCGGACGTGGAAGCCTACGCCCTTTCCAAGGCCGTCAACCAGGGCGTGGTCTTTGAGGGGTTCAAGCTCGTAGCCGGACGGTCGATACGCAAATACACCTCCGAAACCGATGTCGCTGCAGCGGCTGAGGCGGCTGGCTATAGGGACATCTATGACCGCAAGCTCATCACCCTCACAGCGATGGAACGCCTCATGGGTAAACCCGCCTTCAACGAGATCCTCGGTGACCTCGTGACCAAGCCTGCAGGAAAACCCACGTTGGTTCCTGCATCCGATAAGCGGCCAGCGCTTGACCTGGTGAGTGCGGCCACCGATTTTCAACCAAACAAGTAACTAGTAGAAAGAAGAATGATTATGTCAACGACTAACACAACTCGTATTGTGACCGGCGAAGTCCGGCTGTCCTACGCACACGTGTGGGAGCCGAACTCCATCCAGGGAGGCAAACCGAAGTACTCCGTCTCCCTAATTATCCCGAAGTCCGATACTGCCACGATTGCGGCGATCGAGAAGGCCGTGGATGTAGCCATCGAAGCAGGTATCGGGAAGTTTGGTGGCAAGCGCCCCAACAAGGCCGCCCTCAAGTTGCCGCTGCGCGATGGGGATATTGAGCGTGACGACGAAGCCTACAAGGGTGCCTACTTCCTCAACGCCAACTCCCTGACCGCTCCGCAGATCGTCGATCAGAGCGTCGCCCCGATCCTCGACCGCGCCGAAGTGTACTCGGGCTGCTACGCACGCGTATCCCTGTCCTTCTATGCGTTCAACACAAACGGCAACCGAGGCATCGCCTGCGCACTGGGCAATATCCAAAAGACCCGTGACGGCGAGAGCCTTGGCGGTGGACGAGTTTCCGCTGAGACCGACTTCGGTGTCTTCGCCGCTGATGACGATTTCCTGAACTAACCATCCCCACACGTGGAGGGAATCAGCACATCTTGTTGGTTCCCTCCACTTTTCCTCTATGTGAAAGGAACCTCGTCATGCGAACACTCTTCTGCGATATTGAATCTTTCAGTCCCGTCCAGCTCGCTAAGACGGGTCTTTACCCGTATGCCGAGCACCCAGACTTCGAGCTGCTCCTGTTCGGCTATTCGATTGACGGCGGTCCAGTCGAAATGGTGGATCTCGCCAACGGACAATCAATGCCCGACGAGGTTCTGGCGGCTTTAGTTGATCCATCCGTCGTGAAGTGGGCGCATAACGCCGCCTTCGAACGAGTCTGCCTGTCCGCTTGGCTACGAGCGCATCATCCAGAGCTTCTCGCTGATGGGTTTCTTGGCCCAAGGCAGTGGCGCTGCACCATGATCTGGTCGGCTTATCTCGGTCTGCCGATGAGCCTCGACGCAGTAGCCACCGTCCTCAAACTCGACGTCCAAAAAGACACAGTAGGCAAGAAGCTGATCAAGCAGTTCTGCACACCCGCCACACCCTCAGTTCTGAACGGCGGCAAACACAGGAATCCACCATCAGCTGACCCAACCGGGTGGGCACGGTTCATCGACTACAACCGGCGTGACGTCGAAGTCGAGCTCGCCATCCACGACAGACTGGCGTCTTTTCCGATGCCCGAGGCCGAATGGGACACCTACGCTCTTGACCAACGCATTAATGATGCCGGGATTCTTCTCGACCACACGCTCGTCGATAATGCCGTTGCCGTGGACGAGCACCACCGCAACGCCACACTCGCTCGGGCACAGACATTGACTGGGTTGGAGAATCCGAACTCGCCCATCCAACTCAAACAATGGCTCGCATCGCGCGGCTGCGAACTCGAATCACTAGCGAAAGCCGAGGTCGATGCCGCCCTCGATACCGCCACTGGCGAGGTGAAAGAAGTCCTCGAACTGCGCGGCGATCTAGCAAAATCAAGCGTCAAGAAATACCAAGCCATGCAAAACGTCGCCGGAACCGATGGCCGTGCGCGCGGTCTTATCCAGTTCTACGGAGCAGGACGCACCGGACGCTTCGCCGGACGCCTCGTCCAAGTCCAAAACCTCCCAAGAAACTATCTATCTGACCTCGACCAAGCACGAACGCTCGTCAGAACAGGCAACCTCGACGCACTTGAGCTGCTCTACGAATCTGTACCAGACACCTTGAGTCAGTTGATTCGCACGGCGTTCATTCCCAGCCCTGAGTGCCGGTTTATTGTGGCGGACTTTTCTGCGATTGAGGCGCGCGTCATCGCCTGGCTAGCAGGAGAAACAACCACCCTCCAGGCCTTCCGCGCGGGCAAAGACCTCTATTGCGAAACCGCTTCCCGCATGTTCGGCGTCCCAGTAGAGAAGCACGGCGTTAATGGTGAGCTTCGTCAGAAGGGGAAGATTGCGGTGCTCGCCTGTGGTTATGGCGGATCTGTTGGTGCGCTGAAAGCCATGGGAGCACTGGGTATGGGACTCGCAGAACACGAGCTCAAACCCATCGTTGACGCATGGCGAGCCGCGAACCCACACATCGTCCAGCTCTGGGCAGATGTTGAAGAAGCCGTGATTGCTGCGATCATGTCGCGCCAGCCGCTTCGCCTGCGGAACCTGCGCTTTAGCGTTGAGTCTGGGATTCTCTTCATCGAACTGCCCTCCGGTAGACGGCTTGCCTACGTCCAGCCGCGTCTGGGTGAGAACAGGTGGGGTGGCACATCCATCACCTACACAGGCACCACCGCAGCCAGACGTTGGGGACAGTTAGAAACCTACGGTGGAAAACTTGTCGAGAATATCGTGCAGGCGATCGCTCGTGATCTGCTCGTCACCGGCATGCACGCCGTCGCTAAGGCTGGGCATCGGATTGTGATGCATGTGCACGACGAGATCGTTATCGACGAGCCCTTGGGCTCGGGCTTCACTGTTACGGACGCCTGCCAGCTCATGTCCACACTCCCTACCTGGGCTGAAGGTCTACCGCTGGATGCGGACGGCTACGAATGCGGCTACTACCGCAAGGACTAACCCTTATTGGTCGCCGAGAAGAACGTTCGGATCGGTTGTCATGAACTCCCGAAGATACGCAGCAATTTGCTGATCCGCAGCGCTCGGAGCCGGGTCGTTATCGAGGTCGCGCAGATATTCCATGAAGGCGAATAGGCGCATGTTTTTCGCCATCGCCCACACCGTTCCCTTATCAATCTCACTCATGCCATCCATGCTCGCTCGCGCAGCACTGTTTGTCTGCGGGGTATACGCGGGACGGATTTAACACTTTCGGGTTCGTCGGCAGTGGGGTGAGGCCCTTAACCCTTGTGCCGACCGGCACGACTTTTTCTCGACGGGGTCTCGGGAAGGAACCCCGCCATGGGAAACCAGATTCAAACATTCACCAACGACGTGTTCGGCACGATCCGAACCATCACCAATGATGGTCAGATCCTTTTCTGCGGGAAGGATGTCGCCGTCGCGCTCGGCTACCAGGATCCGACGAACGCGGTGAAGCTGCACTGCAAGGGGGTGGCAAATTACCACCCCCTTGAGACCGCTGGTGGAATCCAGCAGGTCCGCTTCATTACCGAAGGTGACCTCTATCGCCTCATCATCTCCTCAAAGCTCCCGGCAGCGCAGAAGTTCGAAGCCTGGGTGTTCGATGAAGTGCTACCGACGATTCGCCGCCACGGCCTGTACGCATACGACGAGCTGCTGGCTGACGATGAATTCTTGGAGCATGCCATCGCCACGCTGCGGGCCGAGCGAGTCAAGCGCCTCGCCGCAGAGCAAGCCTTGCTCGAAGCGGCACCGAAAGTCTCGTACTACGACGTCGTGTTGCAGTCCGATTCGTTGTTGACGACGACGGCGATTGCGAAGGACTACGGACTCTCCGCGAAGAAGCTCAACCGGATCCTGCGTGATGCTCACGTGCAGTTCCATCAGTCGGGCCGGTGGTTCCTCTACGCCCGCTTCGCCGAGCAGGGATACACCCAGTCCAAGACTCACGAATACGGCGAAGGCCAGACCCGCACCCACATGTACTGGACCCAGAAGGGACGTCTGTTCATCTACGACCTACTCAAGAACAAGCTCGGCATCCTCCCGGTCATTGAGCGTGAAGGTCAGGTGCAAGCATGAGCGCCACGATACTCGATATTGGGTTTTCGAAGAAAAATACCGAAGGCTATCTGGACCTGACGAGCTATCACGCGCTCAAGAAGCTGCAGCGCGAACAGTTTGGCTACCGGCCCTTGGTTTATATCTGCTCGCCCTACTCGGGCGACACGGAAGCGAACGTTGAGCTCGCCCGCCAATTCTGTGGATTTGCAGTGGGCGCGGGCAAGATCCCCTTCGCCCCCACACCTGCTGTTCCCGCAGTTTATGGATGACGCCAATCCCGATCAGCGGGAGCTGGCGATGTTTTTCAACCGAGTGCTGCTCGCCAAATGCGAAGCCCTATGGGCATACGTCGGACACGTATCTCCCGGTATGCGCCTAGAAATCGGCTGGGCACGCGACCTCGAGTTGCCGATTAAGTTTTTCGATTCTGATTTCAAGGAGGTCACCCCATGACCACGCCCTTCACTCTGTTTGCTGCCACGGTTACCGGCGTGCAGAACAATAACCACTACCCAAACAGGCACCGGGTTACTGACGCGGCCTTGCTATCGGCAGCCGCTGCCTTTGATCATGTGGCCGCAACCTATGCGAATGATCGCCGCTCAACTGCAGCCTTCATAGCCTCGGACTGCGTGGTGATGGATATCGACAACGATCACACCGAAACTCCGGCCGAGTGGGTCACGCCTGAGAAGCTTGGCGAGGTGATGGCGGGTGTGGAGTTCATGGCCGCCACGTCTCGTAATCACATGAAGGCGAAGGGTGTGTTGTCTGCGCGGCCGCGTTTCCACGTTTATTTCCCAATCCGAGAAGTACAAGGCGCAGACGAATACGCAGGATTGAAACACCGCCTCGCGTCGCGGTTTGCTTTCTTCGATCGCAACGCTCTTGACGCAGGACGCTTCATCTACGGCACCTCTAACCCACAAGTTACGGTGCATGAGGGCGATCAGCTCCTCAATGCATGGTTGGACGACGCTGACGAGATCGACGTGTTCGCCGCATTTGATGCCTCCACACTCGTGATTGGTGAAGGCTCGCGCAACGCTACGTTGTCGCGCTTCGCAGGCAGGGTCCTCATCCGCTACGGCGATACCGACCAAGCACGAGACCTCTTCGATCGCAAAGCCAACCTTTGCGAACCACCGCTCAGCGAGGGCGAATTACAGGCGATTTGGAATAGCGCGTGCAGGTTTGCTTCGAAGGTCGCTGCTGATCCAGGCTATCTGCCGCCAGAGGCTTATGAGGCGTTGGCGGGTTTGCGTCCGGATGATTTTTCCGATGTCGGTCAGGCAGACACATTAGCTGGCGAGTATGCGAACAAGATCCGCTACTCGCTCGCCACCAAGTGGCTCGTCTACGACCATGGCGTGTGGGACGAGAACGACTTATCCGCACAAGGCGTCGTTCAAGAACTGACCTCCCGCCAGCTCGAGGAAGCCGACCGCTTGATCGCGTCCACGTGGGAGACCATGACAGCAACCGGCGCAGATATCGTCATGGCCTCCGCCTCGTCGAAAGCACGCGGCATCGCCAAGCTCACGCCTGTGCAAGCGACCGCGTTCCGGGCGTGGGATGAGGCAAAGAACTACCACAAGTTCGTTCTATCTCGGCGTTTGTCACGCAACATCACGGCCACGTTGAAAGAAGCCGGGCCGATCTTGCAGGTGCGTATCCGTGACCTTGACGTCGACCCCTACCTGCTCAACACCCCGGCAGGTACCTGGGATCTGCGCGACGGTAGTAGTCACAGGCACAACCCAGCCGATCTGCTGACCAAGCAGACCGCTGTCAGCCCCGGCGATGAGGGCGCACAGATTTGGGCCGACGCGCTCGACGTGTTCTTCCAAGGAGATCCTGAGTTGATTGGTTATGTGCAGCGCATTGTGGGGTTGGCGGCTATCGGTCAGGTTTTCGTCGAAGCCCTCGTCATCGCCTACGGGGACGGACGAAACGGCAAATCCACGTTTTGGAACACGATCGCCCGCGTGTTGGGGACGTATTCGGGCACGATCTCAGCTGACGCGCTCACGGTCGGGGTACGCCGCAACGTCAAACCCGAACTCGCAGAAGCCAGAGGCAAACGTCTCTTGATCGCGGCTGAAACCGAAGAAGGCATGCGCCTATCAACCTCGAACGTCAAACAGCTGGCCTCAACCGATCAGATCTCGGCAGAGAAAAAGTTCAAGGACCCCTTCGCCTTCACCCCCTCCCACACGCTCGTGCTCTACACGAACCATCTACCGCGTGTGGGAGCCATGGACGCAGGCATCTGGCGCAGGCTCATCGTCATCCCGTTCAACGCCACCATCGAAGGCGATACGGACGTGAAGAACTACGCCGACCACCTCTACGAACACGCTGGCGGGGCGATCCTTTCCTGGATCATGGAGGGAGCGCACCTCATTCACAGTGAGGGCTACAAGCTCACTCCGCCGCCTCAGGTCGTTCAAGCCTCACAGGCCTATAAGGAAGACAACGACTGGTTCTCCCAGTTCCTTGAAGACTCATGCGACGTCGAGAACGGCTTATCAGAGCGTGCCGGTGACCTCTACCAGACGTATCGAGCGTGGGCACAAAACACCTCAGGATGGGCGCGCCCGATGGTCGACTTCAACGCTGCTGTCGAACAAGCCGGATTCGTGCGGAAAAAGACCAAACACGGCATGTACGTCTACGGGCTCGCGATCGCATCCGAGTTCGGCAGCTAACCCCATGATGACGAGCTGTGACGAGCCATTCCCTACCTTACGCATGTGAAATTACATTGTGTTTTTCTCTATATAAAAGGTTAGGAACGACTCGTCACATGCCGTCACCCCTACAAGCGAACTCAAGGAGTGACCATGAACGAACGAACCATAGAACACCAACTGAAGAAAGCCGTCGAAGCCTCTGGCGGCTTGTGCTGGAAGCTCGTCTGCCCTGGAACCAGCGGCGTACCTGACCGGATATGCCTGATGGACAGCCGGGCTGTTTTCGTCGAGCTCAAAGCAGCAGGCAAACAACCCAGGCCAATCCAGCAGCGTCGGATGAACCAACTGCGCGAGCAAGGCTTCACCGCATTGGTTGTCGATTCGGTGGACGGCATACAGGAGGCGCTTGATGCACTATCAGCCGCATAACTACCAAACCACCGCAACCCAATACATCATCGACCACGACGAGGCAGCAATCTTTCTCGGGATGGGCTTGGGCAAATCGGTGATCACGTTGACGGCGATCTGGCAGCTCATGCTCGACTACTTCACCATCCACCGCGTATTGGTCGTCGCTCCGTTGCGAGTTGCCCGCGATACGTGGCCTGCAGAAGTAGCCAAGTGGGATCACCTTGAAGGGCTCACCGTAGCAGTCGCTGTCGGAACCAAGCGAGATCGGCTGAACGCTCTTGCGGCGTCTGCGATGGTGACCGTCATCAACCGGGAAAACATTCCATGGTTGGTGAACCAACTCGGGGGTAGCTGGCCGTTCGACATGGTCATCATCGACGAACTCTCCAGCTTCAAAAACCACCGGGCGAAGCGGTTCACGGCGCTGGTGAAAATGCGGCCGCACGTTAAGCGCTGGGTTGGCCTGACCGGCACGCCTGCAGCAAATGGACTGATGGATGTGTGGGCGCAGTTCCGGCTCCTCGACGGCGGTCAGCGTTTGGGCCGGTTTATCACTCGTTATCGCGAGCGTTGGTTCGTGCCCGATAAGCGCAACGGGATGCAGGTGTTCACCTATAAGCCCCGCGCGGGCGCTGAGGATGAGATCTACGGTGCGATTGGTGACATGACGTTGTCGATGCGAACCACCGACCACCTTCAGCTACCGGAATTGACGGTGACGACAATGCCTGTGGTGCTGGAGCCGAAAGAACGACGCGTGTATGAGCAGTTGAAATCTGATCTTGTCCTCGACCTTGATGGGGCGACGATTGACGCTGCGAACGCTGCTGCGTTGTCGGGCAAGCTCCTGCAGTTAGCGTCGGGCGCGATCTACACCAGCGACGGTCAATGGACTGCGGCTCATGATCGCAAGCTCGACGCTCTCGAAGACCTTGTTGAGGCAGCCAACGGCAGCCCGTTGCTGGCGGCGTACTGGTTCGCCCATGACCGCGAGCGTATCACCGCCCGCTTCCCGCAGGCTCGCGAACTGAAAACAAGCGCGGAGATCGAGGCATGGAACAAAGGTGAGATCACCCTCGGCTTGATCCACCCCGCGAGCGCTGGCCACGGATTGAACCTCCAGTCAGGTGGGCATCTGTTGGTGTGGTTCTCACTGACCTGGAGCCTGGAGCTCTATCAACAGACGAACGCTCGCTTGTATCGGCAAGGACAGTTAGAGCCGGTCACGATCACGCATCTTGTTGCGGAAGGGACGCTCGATGAAGCCGTGCTCAAAGCCCTTGATACGAAAGATGCTACGCAGGCTGCGTTGATTGACGCGGTCGCACAAGAAATCCAAACAACCACTGAAAGGACACGCTCATGCATGTGATGACGAAATACCTCGACACAAGGAAAGCTGCGATCGCTGCGCTGCAGGATTATGCGGTGATGGAACAGATCATCGAGAGTACCGACGAGCAGATCAAGGCGGCTTATGCTGATGCAGCTAGCCCCGCATCACCGCGCATGGACGGCACACCGCCCTCGGGTGATCTGCACGCGTCCGAGAACAGGATCGTGGCAACGATCGAGCGAATAGATGCGTACAAGGCTCGCTACCTGCAGGCTCGCCAGTACATGGACTGGTTCTTGCCTGCGTGGGAAGTCATCGCTGAAGACGACCGCTTCATCCTCGAAGGCTTCTTCCTCAGCGAGGGGACGCAAGATGAGAAGGTGTCGATGATCGCCGATCATTTCTACGTCGAGCGTGACACGGTCTATCGGCGCAAGAACCGGGCCCTCGACAGGTTCGCCACCGCCTTGTATGGACAGCTCTAGCGTTAGCGGGTATCCGAAACATGCGATAGAAAACCGCATATCAGTGTGAGAACATATAAGTGGTTGAAAAGTAGGTGAAGCCCCAAGAACCCACACGGGAACTTGGGGCTTCACCATGTTCGGGAAGGAGCTAGCGATGCCGGTCAAACCAGCGTCCCCGTGCTCCCACCCTGGTTGTCCTGAGCTCACCCGCGAGCGCTACTGCGACGCCCACGCCAAGGCTGAGGATGCTCGGTATCGGAAGTATCAGCGGAATCCGAAGATCAATCGTAGATATGGTTCACGCTGGCGTAAAATCCGTGCCGCCTACGTCGCCGCCCACCCGCTCTGCGAAGACTGCCTAGAGGCCGGATGCTACACACCCGTACAAGAGGTTCACCACATTCTCCCGCTCGAACACGGCGGCACCCACGACTTTGATAACCTCCGAAGCCTGTGCAAGCCCTGCCACTCGCGCCAGAGCGCGCTCGATGATGACCGATGGAGGCAACAACCTCGGGTCTACACCTACTAGATTTTTGAAAATCGCGACATAACCACTAAGCACTTCCCCACCCTAAAAATATTGACCTTGTTCCAGCGCCAAGTTACGGAACAAGTCGAGGATTCGGTTAGGGGTTGGGGGCGTCGAATCTCTACGACTCGCTGAGGGGTCAGCGGGCGGGGCCCACCGCGCGCAAAGTCCCCGAATCAAACAAGGTATTAACACTTCGGGCTTCGTCGGCAGTACCAGTGAGGGGTTAAATCCCGCTGAGTGTTGCTCGGTTTTCTTGCGCTTTGTCCGTCCGGATTTGGGTTTCCCAGGGACGTACAGGTGAGGGCAAAAACTCGGAGCTTCTCATCCGGTGTTCTGGATCCCTCCCTGGCAGGTGTTCGCCTGTCTTGAATTAACAAACTGGTTTCTAAAAAGGAGGAATCATGACAGATCAAATGGTGCTAAAAACACAGCAATGGCTCAATCGCACCTATAGGAGCAAGGCTGGATTCGGTTCAGTCGTAGAGGACGGATATACCGGCTGGGGCACTATCAACGCTTTGATTCGAGCTCTGCAAATCGAGCTGGGTATTACGACAACGGCGAACAATTTCGGACCGGGAACTATCAGTCGCTTCCAGTCTCGGTGGCCTAACGGCATCCACCAACAGGATGACGGTGCACAGGAGACTTCTAATGTGTACGGCATTATCCAAGGCGCCTTGTGGTGCAAGGGATACTCTGCCGGTGCCAGCGATATCACGACTCACTTCTATAGCGGAACTGGAAAGGCCATCAAACAGCTTAAGAGCGACATGGGCATTGGTGGAGATTCCACTGTGACGCTCGACGTCATGAAAGCGCTGTTGTCAATGCAGCAATTCGTCCTGCTTCGCTCTTATGGGGGCATTTCAGCGATCCGCCAAGCACAGCAACAAATCAATCAACAGTATCGCGCTTATACCGGAATCATCCCAACCGATGGACTCTACGGTCGGGAAATGAACACTGCTCTGATTCAGGTTTTGCAAGCCATTGAAGGATTTAGCCCTGCGGAAGCCACAGGTAATTTCGGCAATGGCACCAAAGCGCGTCTAACAATAGTTACACCCAGCAATGCGGCAAGTTTACCGAAGTGGGCTTGGCTAGCTCAGGTTGCTCTAGTGTGTAACCGGATTTCTCCCGATATCTATCCTTCTGCACAAACCGCACTGTCAACGTTCGTTCCGCAATTCCAAGCAAAGTATCAGCTCCCACGAAGTGGGGTGGTCGACTCGACTACATGGATGAGCCTGCTCACCTCGAAAGGTGATCCGAATCGCGCCTGCAAAGCATGCGATACACGCTTCGAGATTACGGCTGAGCGACTCAACCTACTTAAGGCGAACGGCTATGAGATCGTAGGACGTTACCTGACTGAGCCGAATCAGGATTCAAAAGATCCGTCTGACTATTTCAAAGCAATTCGCCCCGGAGAACTTGAACGCATCACCAACGGAGGGATGAAGTTCTTCCCGATTTTCCAGGAGTACTCAACCAAGCTTCGACACTTCACGCGGGAAAACGGCGCTCGGCACGCGACGCTTGCAAGGCAAGCCGCCCAAAGACTTGGCATTCCGGGAACGTATATCTATTTCGCTGTTGATTTCGATGCGACCGACCCCGAGGTCACAAGTCACATTCTTCCGTATTTCCAGGGTGTGCGTGGAAGCCTGGGAGGCGGATACAAAGTGGGTATCTACGCATCACGCAATATTTGTAGCCGCATCATTAAAGCCGGATACGCTGGAAGCGCGTTCGTCTCGGACATGTCCACAGGATTTTCTGGCAACCTCGGCTTCCCTATTCCTGATAGTTGGAACTATGATCAGTTCACTGAAATCAGTGACTACAAGGGTGCTGGTTTTGACCTAGACAGGGTCGCCTATTCAGGACAAGCAGCGGCAGTTGATCATGTTGCTCCTTCGAGTGCCGGTGACGCTGCGCCCGACACCAGCATCGATTACAACAAGCTGGCTCCGATTGATCTGATCTGGCATTTAGAGAAGCGCTTTGAGGAATTACGTGCTGATAGCAAAGTTGGTGAGGACTACGTTGCGGGTTCTCATGGTGCGGGAACGTGGATTGCCGTTCCGACTTGGCGTTGCATCCTCAACTATTTAGCAAAAGCCTACCTGCGTGACGGTGGTAGTGGATCTGCGGTGAATTGGTCCGTGTCTGCCGAAAGTTTCAGGAGTGCTGACGCGAGCGTACTCGAGAAGGACGCTGTAGGCAAGAAGATCATCGCTGCCTTGAATCGCTATATTGATAACACTTGGCGGCAATCCATGACTGACAAGACCGGAGAATCAGTTGATCTGGCGCATCTGGCGGCAACAACACTTGGATACACCAACTGGAATGTTATCCCTGATGCATGGACTGGCTGGGCTGGAGATCTAGCCACAGCGATGGAAAATATTCAGAAAACGCTTGAGTGGAATCCCAGTGCGAACCTGGATCAGGTGGCCACAGCTCTAGTCGGTCAAGGTAACGATTACCGTCAGCATCCTGGCTTGAAGGGGCTAGTACTTGACAAGAAAAACGACAAGGGAGAATGGGAATCGGTAGGAAACAACTGTAACCGTGACGACCTCTGCTGTGACGGAGACGCCATCGTTATCGCTAACACGCTAGAAAACGGCAATGATTCCAACGCTCATCTTTTGTCAGCAACATTGCGAGAGTACTACAACAATTCCAGCAAACTAGCCAACAGATTCAAGCAGATTGGCTGGAGCTTGGGGGCGAATAATTCCACTGAGGCGTATCAGAAAATAAGTGAATATGCCGACTTGGATAGCGCCGTTTTAGGATGGTTCCTGGCTGGATACGTCAAGGAAGAGATTCGTTTAACAGCTTGCCGAAAGCTAGCTGAATTCATCTACTGATAATTGATTTGGTCTTTTCCTTGGTGGGGCGCTTGGGTAAAAACGCTAAACCCAAGCGCTACACCACCAACAACAAGAGCGCCGATGGCGGGAACGGAAAACTGGCTCAGCAGTTGAGAAAAAGAATCACTATGAACTAACGAGCCAACACCATCGAGTGAAAATAGAAAAGCTGAGAGTCCAATAAAGGCTCCTGCTGAAAGTTGCAACGCGCGGGCAGATTGAATACCGATGATATGTTTATTGAAAAGCAGAAGAAGAATCGTGAAACACACATACATGATTGGCATCAATAAGAAGACCACAAAAAATCTCTGATCCTGATCCTTGCACCGTTGAAAGATGGCGGCGAAAAGCCACGCGCCGACAAAATATGCCAGAGCGGATACAAGAAACACAGATATTTTTTTGATGACCAGTCCCTTCAACTTTTCGCTACACATTTTGATAGGGCAACGGCATCAGGAGTTGTATCCCCAATAGGTTTTCATTCTACAAGAAGGGTTTCCCTGCATTGCTAAGGGTAGTGCTGATCGGGCGGATGTCGCGTGAATGCGGGCACGAGGCCTGGTGCGTTGAACCCGACAGTCACGAAAAGGCGCACGGGAGCGCCTATACCAGAGGCTCCCGAGTATCTGTCTGACGCTTCATTAGTGACCCAAAATCACCAACCAAAACCCCGCCAACAGCACAAACACCACAGAAAAACCAGAAAACTAAAAAGTTGCACGACTCAGGTTCTACCCGGTGATTTACGGGGTGGATCGGGACGACGACTGGACCGACGAAGCACTGTGGGCGAAAGCCAACCCGTCCCTGAGCATCACTGTCCCGATCGAAAAGGTCAGGGCAGCAGCTAACTCGGCGAAGCAGAATCCGGCCGAGGAAAACACGTTCAGGCAGCTGAGGTTGAACCAGTGGGTGAAGCAGTCTGTGCGGTGGATGTCCATGCACGTCTGGAACCAAAACTCAGCACCCATTGACCTTTCTGATCGCGAGGGGCGGGTGTGTTACAGCGGGCTCGATCTTGCCTCGACGACAGATATCACAGCGTTCGCGCTCGTCTTCCCACCGCAAACTGGTGATGAAGCGTATGTGATTGCGCCGTGGTTCTGGATCCCCGAAGACAACCTCAAACTAAGGGTTGCCCGTGATCACGTGCCCTACGACCTGTGGCAACAGCAAGGCTTCCTGCAGACCACGGAGGGCAACGTGGTGCACTACGGGTATATCGAGAAGTTCATTGAGGATCTTGGCACCCGGTTTAATATCCGACAGATTGCTTTCGACCGGTGGGGTGCTGTCCAAATGAACCAAAACCTCGAAGGTCTCGGTTTCACCGTGGTCCCGTTCGGGCAGAGATTCAAGGATATGAGCCCGCCGTCGAAGGAGCTGATGAAACTTGCCTTAGAGGGCAAGCTCGCCCACGGAGGACATCCAGTGTTGTCGTGGATGGTCGATAACATTCACGTGCGCACCGACCCAGCAGGCAACATCAAGCCAGATAAGCAAAAGAGCACGGAGAAGATCGACGGCGTGGTGGCCATCATTATGGCCCTCGACCGCGCCATCCGCTGTGGCACAGGGACATCAACAGGATCGGTCTACGATCAGCGCGGGTTACTGGTGTTGTAGTAGGTGGTATGCGTCGTGGGGTTGTTTGCCTCGCCAATGGGCAAGCCCGCCGAACCCTGGATGCAGTGGATGTTCCTTCTTGGATAGGTACGCCTGAACCTGGTGATCGGCAGAAATAAGCAAGTCGATCTCGGGTATTAGTTGTTTGAGCACTGTGTTTTTCCACGGGAACTTCTTTTTATTGGGGGTACCCCACATCAGATGAACACAGTGGCATTTCGGGAGAATCACTCTCAGTATCTGACGGGTAATGTCGATGGAATCCAGAATCTTCTGGCGGCCAGAACCGCTATCCCAACAAGGCAGATCACGATGCTGCCCAATCAAAGGGAGCAGGTTTAGGATCGTCATTGAACGCCAATCGAGCGGAGAACCATCTTCGCCGACAGGGAAATACTTCAGAACCATTTTGGTCGTTGGATCACCACCCGGTTTCCGAGCAGCAAATTGCGTCGCACTCGATGGGTTAATCCCAATAAACACAAGGTCTCGACTATTCGCTGGATTCACCGGCGTACGTAGAAACCAGCGTTTTTGTTCGGCGTGTGGGTCTTTCGGGAATACGAGTTCGCCATCATCCCACGCGGCTTGAAATTCATTGATGAGCGTAGTCATTTATCCATTGTCTCAAGAAAGAATTGAATATGGGGTTTCTAAATTGGTTGCGTGGCGACACCGTCCAGACCGCTGATAATCATGCGATCAATTCTGGTTATAGCTTTTTCTTCGGAGCCACGAGTTCGGGACGTCCGGTGACCGAACGTAGCGCAATGCAACTGACTGCCGTGTATTCGTGCGTGCGTATTCTGGCCGAGGCGATTGTTGGTTTGCCGTTGCACGTCTACCAGCAATCCAGTGACGGGGCGAAGGTGAAGGCGTTCGATCATCCGTTGTATCGGCTGCTTCATGATGAGCCGAATCCGGAGATGACATCATTCATATTCCGCACCGGTGAACAGGTGAGCATGGCCCTGCAAGGGTGATGTTGTAGCGGTTGACGTGCACGGTTAGGCACCCCCCCCCAGAAATAAAGTAAGGTTATTCTTACCTAAGAAGGATGGTGTTTGCGTGGACGATAGTGTAATGGATCAGGTTGTTGACGGTGAGTATGGGTCCGCGAAGGAAAAATCTGTCGCTGGTCAGAACGCGATCCGTCAGCTATCGCAGCCGGTGAAAGGCAAACTGTTTATCGCGCAGGTCTTAGCGTTCGCCTCCGGGGTGTTGGCCATTGCCCCGTATGTGGCTCTGGTGGAGCTTGGCAGAGAACTTATGCAAGACCAGGTGGACCCGGCGCGGGTGAACTGGATCGTCATGCTCCTCGTCAGCGCATACATGGCCCGGTTGACCTTATATTTTGTCGCATTGGGCGTGACGCATTTTATTGACCTGTCGTTGCGTAACCAGATGCGCCGCCAGATCGCTGCCCGCATGGCGTCTGCCCCGTTGTCGTGGTTTACCCGCGAGGGTGAGGGGAAGATCCGCAAGACCATTCAGGATGATACGACCACGGTGCACACAGTGATCGCGCACGGGCCGATCGAGAAACTGAACGCGATCGTATCCCCGCTCGCCTTGTTAATGTATGCGTTTGTGGTGGATTGGCGACTCGCGTTGCTGTCGATTGCGACGATTCCGATTTATGTGGGCATGTATGGCATGTCGATGCGTGGGATGAATGAGAAGACCGCGCAAATGGACACCAAGCTCGCTCAGGTTTCGGCAACGATGGCCGAGTTCGTTGCCGGTATCTCAGTGGTGAAAGCGTTCGGCAAGGTCGGCCAAGCACATAAAGCCTATTTAGATGCAGCTAACGAGTTTTCTAAGTTCTATCGGGCGTGGTGTATGCCGCTGGTGTCGATGTCGGTCGCCTCATTTTCGTGGGTGTCGATCCCGGTGTTGTTGATCGTGAACCTTAGCGGCGGCGCGTTGATGATGAACGCCGGTTGGGTGAGCATCTACGAGGTGATAACGACGACGTTGATCGCCTTGGTGCTGCCGGGAGCGTTGATGACGGTTGCAACGATCGCCTGGTCGTACCAGCTCGCAGGGTCTGCGGCAGTGAGGCTGGTGAACGTCATGGAGCTACCGGCGTTGAGTCAGCCCGATGTGCCACAGACACCACACGGTCATGATATCGAGATTCGGGGTGTGTCGTATGCCTATGACGGCACCCAGGCATTAGACGACGTGAGTTTGAGTATTCCGGCGGGGACGGTGACTGCGCTGGTTGGCCCGTCGGGTGCGGGCAAGTCGACGTTGGCGAGTTTGATAGCCCGCTTCGATGACCCGGACGCTGGCACGATCACCATCGGCGGGGTTGATCTAAAGAGCATTTCCCAGGATGTGTTGTATTCGACGGTCGCATTCGTTCTGCAAGATGCACAGCTTATTCGCGACACCATCCACAACAACATTGCCCTGGGCGCGCCAGACGCAACCTTGGATCAGGTGCGGCAGGCGGCGAGAGCAGCGCAGATCGACGAGTTCATCATGAGCCTGCCAGCAGGCTATGACACTGTGTTGGGGGAGGACACCCACGTTTCGGGCGGGCAGGCAGCACGTATCGCAATCGCCCGGGCGCTCATGGTTGATGCCCCAGTGTTGGTGCTGGACGAGGCGACGGCGATGGCAGACCCAGAATCGGAATCGAAAATCCAACAAGCTCTCTCGACTCTTGCCAAAGGCAGAACCGTGATTGTGATCGCCCACCGACTGGCCTCGATCAGAGGGGCAGACCAAATCGTCGTCATGGAACGCGGGCGCATTGCTGTGGTCGGTAAACACGACGAGTTGTTGGGTAATGCGCACTATCAGGCACTTCTTGCCCAAGGTGCATGCGAGGAGATGACACGATGAATCAACTATTGCTGCCACGCTTTAAGCGTTTGATGGAACCCGCCTCGTGGCGAGACCTTTCGGTTGGTCAAGCGTGGGGTGCGGTCTCAGGACTGTGTCACGGCTTTGCCCTGCTGACTCTGCTTCCCGCAGCAAGTGCCCTAGCAACCGGAATGCCGGTGTGGGGGCTGTCGTTTTCGGGCTGGCTCATCGCCTTGGCGGTGATCGCGATGCTGGGCGTGGGCACGGAGTTTTATGGCATGCGCACCGGCTATATCGGCGCGCTCGGATTCATTCACGACGTCCACCAAGCGGTCGGCAACAAGGTAGCCCGCCTACCGTTGGGAGTGTTCGATTCGGGTAGCTCTGGCCGACTGTCGCGCATGGTCACCCAGGAAATGATGAACCTGGGCGAGTCGGCGGCACATTTCATTTTCTCCCTCGTCCAAAAACTCTCAGCCGTGCTCGTAGTGACTGTGGGAACCTGGTTCTGGGATTGGCGACTGGGACTGACCTTGACGATCGCCTTCCCGATCATGCTCGCCTTCCTCCATATCTCCCGCGTGCTTCTTGATAAAGGTAAGCAGATTTCCGAACCAGCCGAATCAGAGTTGGCGGCTCGCATGGTCGAATTCGCCACCTGCCAAGGCGCGCTGCGCTCCTGCCATGTCGCCGACGACTACCCGGCCCTTGATCGGGCATTCAAACAGGCTGACCGCAAAAGCCGCAAAGCATTGTGGATCGAAACATTAGCGAACCTGATTAATGGGATGTTCGTCCAAGCGCTCATTGTGGTGATGATCTGGCTCACCGCCCAACTCGCCCTCGGCGGGCAGATGAATGCGCTGAACGCCGTGGTCACAATCGGCATGTGCCTGCGGTTCACTACCATGCTCCAAGACATCGGTGGCTGCATGACCGGGCTGGAAGAACGCCGCCAGCAGATGAACCACGTCGACAAGGTCATGGACGCTCCCGAACTGTCCGAACCTGTCACCTCCACATCGGTGAGCGCTCCTGGTGATGTTCGCTTCGATGATGTGACCTTCGGCTACGATCCGGACACCCCGGTTCTCCGTGATATTTCCTTCCATGTCCCGCAAGGCGGCATGTGTGCCCTGGTTGGCCCTTCCGGCTGCGGAAAAACCACAATCGCGAGGTTGGTTGCACGTTTCTGGGATGTGCAGTCCGGCAGCGTACGCGTTGGCGGGGTTGATGTGCGCGAGCAGACCACCGAAGATTTGATGCGCCAGATATCCCTGGTCTTCCAAGACGTCTATTTATTCAATGACACGCTCGAGGCCAACATTCGCCTTGGCAACCCTAAAGCTACCGATGAAGAAATCAGGTGGGCCGCTGACCTGTCGGGCGTGACGGAAATCGTCAACCGCCTCCCAGACGGCTGGAATTCATTGGCGGGTTCTGGCGGGCGTGCACTGTCAGGTGGGGAACGCCAACGAGTGTCCATCGCTCGCGCCTTGGTGAAGAAAGCTCCGATTGTGCTGTTCGATGAGGCCACCAGCGCGTTGGACGCGGAAAATGAAGCCAACATTGTTGCGGCGATGAATGAGCTACGCAAACACTCCACACTTATTGTCATCGCCCACAAACTGGAAACCATTCGGTCAGCTGACCAAATCATTGTGCTCTCCCACGGTGGGCGTATCGCCCAGCGCGGGTGCCACGACGAGCTGGTCAACCAGCCAGGTCAATACCGCGATTTCTGGCAAGAACGCATCAACGCCGCCGGATGGCAACTCGTCTAAAACACAGCACTGTTCACAATCATGAAAGGAAAAACTATGTCCACACCCACATCCTCGCGCCTCAACGCGCGCGACTTCATCAATATCGGCGTCTTCACCGCTTTGATGTTTGTCATCGTGTTTGCATTCGGAATGCTCGGGTTCATCCCCGCCGCCATGTATGCCGGTTTCTTACTCTCCATTCTCGTCAACGGCACCGTGTTCGCGCTGTTTACTGCCCGCACTCCGAAGATGGGGGCATTGACCATCATGCTGATCCTCATCGAAGCCCTCTTCTTCGTAACGGGTCATTGGGTGGGAGGAATCGCGATCGCCGCTGTGTTCGGCCTGCTCGCTGACCTAGTCATCACCAAGGGACCGAAGAACGTTAAGGTTCGCGTTCCGCTGGCATATGCACTGTTTATCCTGCCGATCTATGTTTCCCCGTGGATTCCGCTATTTATGAACCAAGACGCATATATGTCGCAGATCGCCGAACAAATGGGTGCCGAGTATGCCGCGAAGATGGCGCAGGTTGTCACGATTCCGATTCTGTTGGGCTTCTTCGTCGTGATGCTCATCGTTGGCTGGCTTGCTGGTCTGTTGGGAACCCGAGTGGCGCGCAAACACTTTGAACGGGCCGGTCTTGTCTAAACTTCCCGACCCGCGCACGATTATCGTAGCGCTCGTCATCGTCTCCACCACGATCTACAGTGCCTACTCGCCGTGGTTCGTGTGTGCTCTGGGCGGATTCGCCGCCGTGATGCTGGCGAGCGCTACGATCAACCCCAACACGCTCGTGCGCCCGAGCTGGGTGGCCGTCTACCTGGCCACGTTTGCGGCTCTCGGCACACTCGTCTTCGTGATACCACTGGTGTGGAAGTCAACGGCCAGCGCGTTCCTCGTGCTGTTTTTGCAGTGGATGTGGCGATTCAGTGTCAGCGCAGGAATGGGAGCCTACGCGATCGGCGTGATCCGACCTGCCACCTTGCAAAAAGCACTCGCCAGCTCACGGATCCCGACTTGTTTCACGATCCCGATCTCAGTCGCGTTACGTGTGCTGCCCGTGATCGGCCACGAGGTTAAAGCGATCTCAGATGCCATGAAACTACGCGGCATGTCCGCGCTTTCCCTGCGTTCGGCCCAGTACTTCACAATCCCGCTGCTATCGACCGTGGTACGCAGCGGAGACGAACTGGCATCGGCCGCCCTTGTACGCGGACTGGGCGGAACCGCAAAGCCCACCTCAGTCACGGTCGTGAAATTCCGTGTGATCGACGCGGTCATTCTGCTCATCGTTATCAGCTTCGCGATATGGAGAATCACCCTATGACAACAGCCCAAGCAACTGGGGTCACCTTCACCTATCGGGGAGCAGACCACCCCTCAATCAATGACGCAACCATCACCATCACACCTGGAACCGTCACCTTGCTGTGTGGCGCGTCAGGGTCGGGGAAAACCACCGCGCTACGGCTGTTTAACGGGCTCATCCCGCACTTCCACGACGGCGACCTCACCGGAACCGTCACAGTCGACGACATTGACGTGGCACGAGCAGACCTATCAGAGCTTGCCCACCACTGTTCGACAGTGTTTCAAAACCCGCGCACCCAGTTCTACACCACCCACGTGCGCCAAGAACTCGCCTTCGGCCCAGAAAACCTCGGCCGCGACCCTCAAGAGATTTGTGTGCGCATTGACGAGGTTGCAGCCGAGTTAGGTATCGCTGACCTGCTGGAATCCCGCGTCACACAACTGTCGGGTGGGCAGATGCAACGCGTGGCCTGCGCCGTCGCCATGTGCAACAACACGTCGCTGATCGTGTTCGACGAACCGACCGCGAACTTGTCCGCTGACGTTATCGACCAACTCGCCACACTCATCGCCATGCTCAAAACCGATGGACACACCATCATCATTGCTGAACACCGGCTAAGTTTCCTTTCCGAGATTGCTGACCGTGTCTACTGCTTCGACAAAGGCAACATCGCCCTCACCGCAACCGGCGAGGAGTTTTATGCCATGCCAGATGAGGAGCGTAAACAGCTTGGGCTGCGATCCCTAGTGACTGTGCCTATGCCACAACTTCCGGAACCGGCAGGAGATGGGCTTGAGATTGACAACCTCACCTTCGCCTACCGCCACGGAAACCCGGTTCTCAACATCGGCCATCTGCTCTTCCCGGCAGGGAAAATCACCGCACTGTTAGGCCCGTGCGGGTCAGGAAAATCAACACTGGCACGCATCATCTGCGGACTCGAAAAAGCCAAAGGTGCATCCATCACACTCAATGGGCAAAAATTCGCCAGCCGGGACGCATACCTTGTCATGCAAGACCCCACCCGGCAGCTATTCTCAGACACAGTCATTGACGAAGTTACGCTCGGGGCAACCAGAGTCGAAAAACAACACATCGACGCCCACGCGATCCTTAAAGAACTCGACCTCACCGACCACGAGTCCGATCATCCGCAAGCGCTGTCTGGTGGGCAACGCCAACGCCTTGTCATCGCCACAGCACTTGCTGCGAACAAGAAGGTCTACATTTTCGACGAGCCGACATCAGGTGTGGGCTACAAGCACCTCGTCGCGATCTCACAAGTGATGCGCAAACTCGCTGACACTGGTGCCGTCGTCATCGTCATCACCCACGACGCTGAACTCGTTACCGAAGCCGCCAACCATAGCGTCCGCCTCGACCAAATCAACGCCTGCTAACGCAAACGCTCACTCAGTCGAAAGAGAGGAAAGCGTTTCTGCAGGTCAGGGCAAACGCGCTACACACTCGCTAACGCAAGCGATTTTCTTGACCCCCTTGGGGCGTACGCGCTAACGCAAACGCCTACTTATCATTTTCGACGTCCAAGTGGAGCGGGCGACGGGAATCGAACCCGCCTCTGAAGCTTGGGAAGCTTCCATTCTACCGATGAACTACGCCCGCAATTCATCGCCATTGGCAACAGGTCAAATCATACCAGAGGCCAAACACACTGGTCAGCCAAGGCGACAGACAAAGAGAGGAGGGGCGCTATCCCACAAGGAATCACGCCCCTCCTCTTCATCAACGCTTGACAGGCCGACAGCATCAGCCTGGCGCACGCAGATCAGTGTCGTTTGCGGCTCACTGCCAGCGCGCCGGCTCCGGCGAACGCCAAAGCAAGAATGCCAGTAGCGCCACCAGCAAAACCGGTGGATGCAAGGCGCTTCTTCAGGGTCTTCGCCGCACCAGTAGCAGTCGGAGCCTTTGCCTTGACGGTGAGGGGCTGTTCAACCGATCCGCTACGACCGCTTGCAATGACGGTGTGTTCACCGGCGAAGTTGTCTGGGACAGTCCACTTGGTGCTTGCCACACCATTCGCATCCGCATCGACAGTCGCGACAGTAATCGGATCCGAGTGAACGGTGAAGGTAACAGCCTCTCCGGCTTTGAAGCCAGTGGCGGTGAACGTGACCTGATCACCTTCCGTGACAGTTTGAGCCGACAGCGCAAGCTTCAATTCGGCAGGCTTTTCTGTCACGTCCACGAGGGCGGTCACGTCCTGCTTAAGGGCGGTAACCGTTCCTGGAACTTGAATTCCCTCGGCAGGGGTATCCCACGTCAGGCCCTCCATGTTCCACTCGACAGCTTCATCGGTGACGTCGCCATTGCTCCACGTGACCTTGAGGGTATTGGGGAGTTGCGGAGCAGTACCAACAGTCGTCGTAGCCCGCAGTTCTTCCACCTTGACGACCTTTGCCGGCTTCACGGTGACCTTGACGCTCACGGTCTTTGCTCCGTTAAGGACGGTGCCAGCCTGATCGTACGATCCGCCTTCACGAACCGTGTAGCCATTGTTGTCAGCCCACGCGATAGTTTCGCTGGTGCTTTCACCGTTCGACCATGCGACAGTGGCCGTCTCGGGGAGCTTCGGCGCAGTGCCAGATTCGGTTTCCACTTGGGTGGGATCCACGGTGACGAGACCGATCATCGCAGGATTCACCTTCACCTGAACGGTGATCGATTCACCAGCAACTGTGCCCTTGACAGTGAATGATCCACCTTCACGAGGCGAATACTGTTCAGGTGTGATCGCATCCCACGCGATGTTCTCCGTGGTCTTCTGACCGTTCGACCATGTCACCTCAGTGGATGCCGGAAGCGTAGGAGCAACGCCCGATTCAGTGGTGACCTCAGAAACAGGAGCAACATTGGTCACCGTCGCCGTAACAACGTTGACCTTTACGGTGACTTTCTGGTTCAGCGCGGTACCGTTCACCGTGAAAGTGCCCGCTGACGCATATTGCGTTTCAGGAATCGTTTCCCAGGTGATTGTTTCCTTTGACTTATCACCATTCGACCAAGTGAAGTCCGCCTGAGACGGTAGGGTCGGGGCCTTCTTCTCAATCGTGGTGACATCGGCAAGTGGTTCAACCTTCGTGACGGTTGCGGGGGTGACAGTCACAGTCACAGAAAGGGGCTTGTCCCAACCTTCAGCAGTACCGTTCAGGGTGTACTCGCCACCTTCACGCGCCTTGTACTTGTCAGACGCCGGGAACGAAAGCGAGGCCTCGGTTGTGTCCCCATTCGACCACGTCAACGTCGCCTTCGTCGGCAAAGTCGGAGCAGTACCGGCAGGAGTCGTCACATGATCCGAACCCTTCACCGCAGCATCAGTGACAGTCGCGGGAGTGACGTTCACGGTAATCATGACCGGCTTGTTCCAACCTGCAACATGACCCTCAACGGTAAAGGAACCACCGGCACGTGCCTTGTACTTGTCAGCCGGAATAGCATCCCAGGTAACAGCGACATCCATGGTCTTACCGCTCTCGTATGTTGCCGAAACAGTCTTCGGCAAGGTCGGAGCAGTACCCGATGCGACAGTCACGGCCTCAGGATTCGTCACGGCAGTGATAGCATCGCCGGCGACTGTCACCGGGAAGGTCAGCGAACGCCCATTAGCAGTGAGTTTGAAGGTCGTAGAACCGGCCTTCACAGCTTTAAAGGCACCGTCCGCAGTAACGGTTGCAATTGCAGGATCGTCCGAAGACCATGTACCTGCTGCTGAGTAGCGCTTCTGGAAGTAGTTGTATTTGACAGTGGGCATGGAGCCGGCGTCACCAGTGGACCAACTGAACCTATCCGGTGAGTAGCCTTCCTTCACTCGGTCTTCTGTCAAAGTCGTGACAAAACTGTAGGTCCCGCTGAGATTGAGCTCATCCTGATTCGCTTGAATCGAAAAATTCGCCTCACCCGCCCACACGGCGCCATAATCAACTTCCGGGTCAACATACCCTGCTATTCCATACGACTTCAGCTTTGGATTAATGAGGTAGAGGTAGTGTCCCGTTACAGAGCCGTTGTTCGTTAAGTAGTTCTTCTTCTCACACTGTGTCGGGCTATCTTCGTCCGTACAAGCCCACTGATCAACAGCGGCCGAGACGGTGCGCCGACCCCACGCAAGTACCTCCGCGTGGGTTTCGACTCCGTTGGATTTCAGATCAAACCAATGAGATCCATCAGGACGGTTGTGGCCAAGATCTGAATCGGCAGCTTCAACGGCTCGTTGAAGGGCAATCTTTTCAAGTTCCTTTGACCACTTTGGGTGAAGATAATCAGTCTCAGAAATACCGTTCTGCGCTAAGTACTGCCTCATCGTGGTCTGGGAGTCATACTTTGGCCATGGAACGTTCGTATCCAGAGCATCTTGACGCCACTTCTTCACTGCAGCAAGCGCTTCCGTTTTGACAGCGCCACTGAGCTTCACATCCGTGGTCGCTACATATCCTGAACCGCTATCTAGCTGAAAGTCAGAAGGCAGTTCAGCCGCTTGGGCGCTGCCCCCCCATGTCGGCATCATTGCCGCCACAAGACCGCAAGCGCCGAGTAACGCCATCAGTCTGTTTCGCGTCTTCATTTTCCGTCCTGTCGATGATAGGGAAGCTGACGATGAGAGCGTCTCTGATGAGACCGCACACATCCATTATCCAACAAGCCTGCGAAGGCGAGCAATACATAGTACAGAAATTGAACAGGCTTTCAACGTTACCCATGTCGACGCTCAGCACAATTTTCGACACCTATGTATTATCTTCGTCCCACACACTGCCTACACTGCAGTCATGCCTCGCTTAGTTGTTGCCGCCGCCATCGTCGACTCGCTCGACAACCCAACGCAGTTGCTCTGCGCCGCACGCTCATACCCACCCGAACTGGCAGGAAAATTTGAGCTTCCCGGCGGAAAGATCGATCTCGACGAGGCCCCTCTTCAGGCACTTCACCGCGAGATACGCGAAGAAATGAACACCGTCATCCGCGTGGGCGCTCAGGTAATGACGGAAGAGGGCACGTGGTGGCCGATTCTGCAGGGGCGCACAATGGGAGTCTGGTTAGCTGAACTATCGCCGGACGCGCCCGCCCCCACTTTGAATGGTTCCCATAGTGAGTTCCGCTGGACTCCTTTAGATAAGGTCGACACCCTTGACTGGATTGGCCACGATCTTGAGATTGCACTGGCCGTTGCACGCACATGCGGTTTCGAGCCAGCGGACCGCTAAGAGCGTGAATATATGACCAAATACCTAGATAATTTGGCGACACATGGGGTACATCTGTCAGAATAGCCCTATGCCTAAGATCATCGGAGACTCCCTAGAGAACCACCGCGCTCTAACTCGCCACAAGCTTTTCGACGCGCTCGGAGGGCTCCTCGCCGAACAGTCTTTCGACACGATCACCATGTCGCAGATCGCGTCGCGCGCCAACGTCGGACGCACCGCTGTGTACAACCACTTCGAAGACAAAGAAGTTCTGCTCCTTGCCTACATGAACGAGGCAACCGCAAAATTCTCGGCACTTCTTCACGAATCAATCGACGCAGAATCCGACCCGATTGAGCGCCTCCGCATCTACGTGCACGCACACTTGGAGATGACCAGTCGCTACCATCTGGCAAGTCGTGTTCACCTGCGCGATCAGATGTCGACGGAAAAGTCCGAACATCTTCACGAACATGCAGGCGTGATCGGCAACCTCCTTCTCACCATCCTCGTCGATGCAATGAAGAGCGAAGCAATCCCCGTGCAGGACCCGCACATTCTGGTCGCACTGATCCACGCCTGTCTGTCCGGGCAACGCCTGCCCTCGGATCCTGACAAGCGACGCGCACTCTACGCAGCATCGGAAGCGTTCGTCTTGCGCGCAGTCGGAGCCTCGTCAGAGAAAATCCACGCACTCCCCTCGCCGAAAAAGCGCGCCGAAGCCGAAGAGCACAATACCCAGGCCTCTTTCATGCGGTGCCCGGTCGCGCACTGACGCGCAGGTACGAGCCCTCCTGAAACCGTCAAAGACGTGCGACGCACACCACACCCCTGTAACAATCGCAGGGAATAGATTCACTGCTAACGCCGTTGAACTCTACGAAACGGGAAACAGCAACGAAATAATCAAAGCGATTCCCAGCAATAGACCACGCGAAAACAATCGCACCCAGGGTTCACTCGAACCTCGCACATAAGGAGACCGCATTGGCCACCGTCACGCTTCACAACGACAACTTTGAAACCACCATCGCCGAAAACGCCATCGTCTTGGTTGACTTCTGGGCAACGTGGTGCGGCCCGTGCCGCCAGTTCGGCCCGGTCTACGAAGAAGCCTCCAACAAGCACACCGACATCGTCTTCGGCAAGGTCGATACCGACGCAGAGCAGAATCTTGCTCGCGCAGCTCAGATCTCGTCCATCCCGACGATCATGGCGTTCCGCGATGGCATCGCCGTCTTCCGTCAGTCCGGCGCCCTTCCGGGTGCTGCACTCGACGATCTGATCCAGCAGATCCGCGACCTCGACATGGATCAGGTTCGCGCATCCATTGCCGAATCCCAGAAGTGAGCCGGCAGAAACCCACCTTCTCAGTTTGGCAAGTCGCACCATTAGCGACACACTTGAACCATGAGCCACCCGACGATGATCTTCACAATCGTCGGGTGGCTTTTGTTTATTGCAACCGCAATCGCCCTAATTTACGTCATTTCACGGGCGCGCAACGGTGAAAAAACGCGGGGTGCCACCCCACTGAAAAAGAAGAATCACGCTGACGAAACGGGCAACGATCTGCTGACATACCGACCCGCCATCATCGCCCACGAGATCCGTACTCCGCTGGCACTCATCCGCGGGGCCGGCGAACTGCTCGAAGAAGGTCTTGCTGGCGACCTGACCGAACAGCAACGCCACTTCGTTCGCACCATGACAACGAACACTCAGCAGGTCATCGACCTGACCGAGTCAATCATCACCGACCTCAAACTCTCACGTGGCGAAACACTGTCAACCGAGCTCGTCGACGTCCGAGACATCGTTACCTCAACCGCCCGAGAAATGCGACGTATCACCAGCACCCCCATCCATGTGAACGCGGTCGGGGGAGTCCTCAACATCCACGCGAACGCCACCATGCTCCGGCAAGTCATGTGGAACCTCATCAACAACTCACTCCGCCACGGAGACGGCACCTCGCCGATCACGATCAGCGTCGCCTCAACCGAAGATGGCGGAGCGCAAATCACCGTCGAGGACTCCGGCCCGGGAATTACCCCTGAAACCCAAGAAAAAATGTTCGACGCTTTCACGTCGGACACCACCAGTGGCCAGGGATCCGGAATCGGACTGATGGTCTCCCAACGAATAATCGAGGCGCACGGTGGCAGAATTATGGTGGACTCGTTGCCTGAGTGTGGCACGGTCATCCACGTTGTACTGCCGAAGGGGAAGTGATGGGACAGCACGCGCTTGTCGTCGACGACGAACCCCAGATGCTCTCAATCATCGCCTTCGCGCTGGAAACCCAAGGCTTCACTTGCGAAACGAAACCCAACACCACAAAAGCCTGGCAATACCTTCAGGATCGCAGTGTTGATCTGGTTGTCCTTGACGTCATGACGCCGACCGGATCAGGCGTTGACCTGACCCGAAGAATCCGTGGCGCCGGCATGGCGGTTCCGATCATTTTGCTTACTGCCCTTGGTGATGAGGAAGACCGTATCGTTGGCCTCGAGGCAGGCGCCGACGACTACGTGACCAAACCCTTCAGTCCCCGCGAGCTCGCATTGCGCGCCCAAGCAATCGTCAGGCGAACCCAGCCTGTACGTCAACAAGAATCCGTACACCTCGGGCCCATCACCATCGATGCTGATATGCAACGCATGACCTGGGACGGAGTCGTCATTCCACTCAGCCCCACCGAACAGCGTGTCCTGACAATCCTGGCCTCGCGACCAAACCAGGACATCCCCTGGCGAGACCTCCTGAGCGAAGGCTGGTCCACAACCGACCAAGTCGGCGCACACGACATGATCAAAACGACGATGTACCGCCTTCGCCGTCAGCTAGAACGCGCGGGCATCGACTCTTCGTGTATCCAGTCGGTCAGGGGACGAGGCTACCGTTTCGTCATCGACGCCTCATGACGCTGATTTTAATCACTCGCGCTTGATAAGGAGCCTCGCGCTCCCCATTGTGTCCGCAGACTGCGCGCACGCACCTAGCCCGCACGCTCTGGAACGTAGCCCGCACACTTTGGTAACAGCACTGTTTCCAAGCGCCACCAAAACCCGCCCAAGTTGTCACCAACCAGAAGACACAATCGTTAAGTCTTAACTCTTCAACATAAGGAGACAATGTTGTCTTCCCAGTCAAACTCTTTGGGTTTCCTTTCGGCACCACCGGCAGCATCGCCCGTCAGCCCCGAACGCGTTGACTCGATGTACCGCTCATGGCGCTTCAAGGTGTTCATGGGAATCTTCCTCGGATACGCCGGCTTTTACCTGATCCGTAACAATGTGTCACTGGTGTCGGCAATCCTGAAGGAACACGACATCATGAACGCTGCCGGCATCGGCATCGTCGCCAACGCGGTGCTCTTCGCATACGGCCTGTCGAAATTCTTCATGGCCATGCTGTCCGACCGTGCAAACGCACGCTACTTCATGCCGATCGGCCTGGCACTCTCGGCAATCATGAACCTGCTGATCGCATTCGTGCCCGTTCTTTCCGCATCAGTCGGCCTCTTCGCGATCATGATGTTCATCAACGGCTGGTTCCAGGGCATGGGCTGGCCTCCCTCGGGTCGCGTCCTGGTCCACTGGTTCTCCACCACCGAACGTGGCTGGATGACCTCGATCTGGAACTGTGCACACAACGTTGGTGGCGCGGGCGTCGGCCTGCTCTCCGCTTGGGCACTCGACACCTTCGCAACCTCCGATGCTGACTGGCGTCCCGCCTTCTGGGCACCGGCAATTGCAGCGCTCATCGTCGCCCTCATTGCACTGATCCTTGTCCGCGACCGCCCCGAAGCCCTCGGTCTTCCACCGATCGAGGAATACCGCAACGACCCGGCAAAGGTGAAGGAAACCTCGGATATGCCGTGGAAGGAAATGCTGTTCAAGCACGTCCTGACCAACCGCGTCGTCGTCCTCCTGGCCATCACCAACGTCTTCGTCTACACGCTCCGCTACGGAGTCCTCAACTGGATCCCGATCTACCTGACCGAACAGGTTCACGGAGTCAACGTCAAAGAAGGCATCCTTGGCTTCGCAATCTACGAAGGCGCCGGCATCGCCGGCACCCTGCTCTGTGGCTGGGTTTCCGACAAGATCTTCAAGGGCTGGCGTTCAGGCGCAGGCATACTCTTCCTGGCAGGCGTTGGCATTGCTCTTCTCGCCTACTGGCTCATGCCTTACAGCGCCCCCATCTGGGTCTTCTACCTGCTCATCGCCATTATCGGTGGCCTGATCTACGGCCCGGTCATGCTGATCGGTCTTCAAGCAATTGACCTTTCACCCACGAATGTTGCGGGCACCGCAGCTGGCTTCACCGGCCTCTTCGGATACCTGCTCGGCGCAACCCTGGCATCGTCCGGCGTTGGTCTGCTGATCCACAACTTCGGCTGGAACATCGCCTATGGCTTCCTTATTGTCGTTGCCGTCATCGCCGTCATCTTGATGATGATCGTCGGCAAGGATGAACGAGCCCTCATGGAGCGTCACGTAGCCAATAAGTGACCTTCTTCCCCGATGTGTATCGCCGGCGACTTCCCAATCTTGGTCGCCGGCGATACTGCATCCTCGCACTAGTCTGGTTCCTATGAAATCCCTACGCCACAGCCGCCTCAATTCCCTGATCGCGGTGGCAATCGTGGGGATCATCAGCATCTCGCCGCTCTGTCTTCTTTTCGCAGACTCAAAGCCGGACCTAAGAATCCTGTGCTCCAACACGTCAAAGGTGTGCGAAGCTCTCGCTAGGCGCTACGAGCAACGCGAAGGAACAAGCGTCGACGTCGTACGAGTACCAACGTCAGAAGCCCTTGCTCGCCTGATATCAACCCGTGGCCACTCAGAATTCGACGTCTGGGTTGGTGGTCCAGCCGAAGCGCACGCCCAAGCCGAAAACCTCGGACTACTTCGCCGTGCCCCAGACGTTGACACCAGTGGGCTACCCGATGCTTTCCACTCTCAATCGTGGTTCGGGATTTACGGTGGCATCTTGTCCTTCTGCCAGTCACGAACGGTCACACAATCCCCTCAGGGTCTTCGAAGCTGGCAGGACCTGTCATCAACTTCGCTCTCCCTGATCGTCCCTTCTCCCCTGACCTCGGGAACAGCAGCAACATTCTTGAACGTGCAGGAAGAACGCTTCGCCAGCGCCTCGCAAGCAATCCAATTCCTGCGCCAAGTCGACGCTCACACCTTGACCTACGTGAACTCAGGAACCGACCCCGCACACCTTGTCGCAATCGGACGCTCACCCGCATCTATCACTTTCGACAACTACTGTCGCCTTGAAGCACAACATGGCGCCGACGTCATGGTCACCTACCCGCTTGACGGAACCGGCTTCGAAATCGGAGCGGCATCTCTTCCCCGACGCACTCACGAATCAGAGGACGCACAAAAGTTCCTGCAGTGGGTTGTCAGCGACGAAGGACAGGCGCTTGGTGCCGAGGTCGCAGACCAATCCCCCGTCAGCACACGCCTCCCCGAACATATTTCACGACGCCTTGAAACACTCGGAATATCAATCTTCGGCGATGACCCCAGCGCGGCCTCCCTTCACCGCGCAACCCTGATTAGGCGATGGACGAAAGAGGTCTACCTTCCATCGCCCACCCAGGACGCACCCGCCCCCATTGGCGCGACCAGCGCCAACCACCACGTGTCAGACACTGAATCTTTACCCCTAGGCGATGAATTGTCATGGAGTGACCTCGTCCCCACTGCCATTCGCACGTTGAAAATTAGCACGCTAGCCGGACTGGGCGCGACAATCCTCGGAATCGCAATCGCACTCCCCCTGTACCTGCGCTCCCGACGAACATTCATCTGGATTCTTCCAGCACTCTTGCCTGCACTGATCCCACCGGCAGTCATCGCTCAAGCACTGATCTGGATGGGCACCCCACCCTACTCGCAGGCAACAATCGTCCTCGCACTTGCCATCAACGCAAGCCCCTTCGCTGTCCTCATGCTGAGCTTCATCCTGTCGTCCTTCAACCACGCTGAAGTCCAAACAGCAGTCGCATTCGGGAGCCCCGAGCGAAACATTTTTAAAAAGCTTCTTGCTCCACGCATCCGAGCAGCCCTGATCCCCGCGTTCGCATTGACCACATTCATGGCGGCTTCCGACGTGTCAGCAACAAGCACGAACGCGTCGGCCGAACCGTACCTACCGGTGTTGGCGCTCAACGCATTGAACTCAGGACTCGATTCTTCCGTCCCCACTCACATTGCACTCATCTATGTTGGAGTCGCGTCCGCGACCACGTTCGTCGTTTTGCATAGCTTGACGCTGACTCGTTACACAGCCCGGCAGATAACCTATCCAACCCCGCTGAAGGAATACCTTCCGACGCTGTCCGCAAGCATCATTCCCTTCGCGTTGATATCCGTAATTGTGAGTGCAGGAATCATCATCGTGATGCTCGTCGGAGCCTCCAATTGGTTTATTCACACCGCATCTGCGGAACTCTTGGAGCAGACCGTCAGAGAATCACTGTTGATCCTGGGCATCGTCCCGCTGAGCGCAACAATAGGATTCTTGATTGCCCGGCACCGCTGGGCATTCCCCCGCGCGATCAACGCCCTGTTCCTGACTGCCTTGCTGTCCGCCCCCATTGCCGGCGGAATTCTGATTCACTTAGTTTTCCAACACCCGATATCAATCGGCGACCACACGATCCTGCCACGCTTGTTGGGTGGCGGCTCGATTGCGGGTGGCATGCTGACGGTGGTTCTCACCAATCTTCTTCTTGCCCTACCGGCGTCATATTTCCTGATGTCGTTCTCACTGCTCTCTGTTCGCCAAGCGATGAGGATCGCGGAAGAACTGGGAGCAAGCACTACGCGCACCACTCTCACAGTGGTGATTCCCGCCTTGGCAGCTCGACTGATCGGTGTGTTTGCAGCACTCAGCGGGTTGCTCATGTGTATGAGTGCCCCCTCGGCGTTCGTTGTCCCCGTCGGTTCCGCGTTCCCCGCCGTTGCGCTTCTTCCACTTGGCATCCACGGCGATCACTGGTCAGTGTTAGCTCTTGGCACGCTCGCCGCATCATCTGCCCTGGTCATGATTAGTTTGGGCATCGCATTCATTACCTCAACAACACGTCACTCCGGATATGTCAGGAAGAGCCTATGACAACCTCTATTCACATGAACTCCGGACTGCATGTTCGTGGTCTGGACGTTCACCGTGGCTCACGCATCCTGAGCGACATTTCATTCGACGTTGCCTCTGCCGAGATCGTTGCCGTCGTTGGGCCGTCGGGGTGTGGCAAGACGACGCTCTTACATACCCTTGCGGGCATCGAAACAGCCAGAAGTGGTTCCATCGTCGTTGACGGCTCGGACATCACCACTCTTCCCGCAGGAAAACGCCCAACCGGCCTACTTTTTCAGACGCCCTCGTTGTTCAATCACATGAACGTCCACAAAAACATTGCTTTCGCGCTGGAGAGTACGGATGTTCCCACTGCTCAGCGCGAGTCTTTGATCGATTCGATCATGGTTCGCATGGGTATCGTCGGCCTGGCATCACGCTACCCCTACCAGCTGTCGGGCGGTCAGTCTCAACGCGTCGCTCTGGCACGGACACTTGTGCGACGACCCTCCGTCCTGCTGTTGGATGAGCCCCTCGCACACGTGGGTGCATCCGTTGCGTCAACAATCCGAGCCTCCCTGATTCGCGAGGTTCGACGCTTGGGCAGTGCAGTTCTCTACGTGACGCACGATGTGACCGAAGCGTGTCTGGTCGCCGATCGAATCATGCTGTTGGATTCGGGTCGATGCTTGCAGATCGACACCGCGCGAATGCTGTATACACAACCGAATTCCATCGAAGTTGCGCACCTGATGGGCATCCCCAACATCGTGTCGGGCACGGTCGAAAGTGTTGACAAGGTTCCCGCTTCATCGCTTCTGCTGGCAACGGTGACGTGTGGGACTGTGACCTATTCGATTCCTGCTCCCCACGGCACGAAGCCGGGAGACGCTCAGATCAGCATTCCGCCCGAGAATATTCATTTGACTCCCAGTGCTCCGTATTCGGTAATCGGGCGCCACGGGCAAATCATTTCCGCTTCGTTCGTCAGATCCCATATGTCCTATGACGTAGAAACCGAGATCGGGACGTTGGTTGTCCGCACGCCCAACACATCAACTCCCTTTGAAGTCGGTGCACTGGTTGAGTTTGATGTGACGTCGGGGTGGGTGCTTCCGAGCTCAGATACTGACAACGAAGTCGCGTAAAGGAATGGGGCGCTGGGGTTTCATTCCACCAGCGCCCCATTTCCTAGGCTTGGCTTGATGCGCCTGGTCAGGCAAGCAGTTCAGCTGCCACCAGTTCGGCGACCTGGATTGCGTTGAGGGCAGCGCCCTTACGCAGGTTGTCGCCGGCGACGACCAGAACCAGACCGCAGTTGTCATCGACAGCCTGATCCTGGCGGATACGACCGACCAGAACCTCGTCGCGCCCCGCGGCTTCAAGCGGAGTCGGAACGTTGACGACGCGGACACCGTCAGCGGTTCCCAGGACGGAACGCGCCTCATCGGGGGTGATCGCGCCGGAGAATTCGGCGTGGATCGAAAGGGTGTGGCCGGTGAAAACGGGGACGCGGACGCAGGTGCCCGACACCTTGAGGTCCGGAATGTGCAGGATTCGGCGGGACTCGTTGCGGAGTTTCTGCTCTTCATCGGTCTCTTCCGATCCATCGTCAACAATCGAACCGGCCAGGGCCACAACGTCGAATGCGATCGGGGCGACGTAGACCTGCGGATCGGGCAGAGTGACCGCGCGGCCATCCAGTGCAAGACCGGCAAGATTCTGAGTGACGCCGACTTCGGTCTGGCGCACGAGTTCTTCGACGCCCTTCAAGCCGGAACCGGAGACTGCCTGGTAGGACGAGACGAACAGGCGCTTCAGGCCACCCGCCTTGTCAACCAACGGGCGCAGAACCGGCATAGCTGCCATGGTCGTGCAGTTTGGGTTCGCGATGATGCCCTTGGGACGGTTCGTGATGTCCTCGGGATTGACCTCAGACACGACCAGTGGCACGTCCGGGTCCTTGCGCCATGCGGAAGAGTTGTCGACAACAACCGCGCCGGCCGCAACGAGCTTCGGCGCGTACTCAAGCGAGGCCGAGGCACCCGCAGAGAAAACAGCAATATCGATACCGTCGTAGTTCGCGGTGGCGACGTCTTCGACCGTAATCTCTTCACCCTTGAAAGTCAGGGTCGTGCCCGCCGAGCGAGCAGAAGAGAAGAAGCGAATCGACTTCACGGGGAAGTCGCGCTCTTCGAGCAGAGTGCGCATGACTCGGCCAACCTGTCCGGTTGCTCCGACGACTGCGACGTTCAGTCCGGTCATTGTTTTCTCCTTTGGTGTGGGCGCCCATACGGTGGGGCGACCGAGGGATCCGGCGTGGTTTTCACGTGGAAGTCTGCGATTTTAAACTGACGAGGCCGCCTAGCGCTTCTCTCATATCCCCCATAAGGGGCGAAGCGACGAGCGATGCGCCTTCAGCGCCCGGTGCCGCCGTAGACGACTGCCTCAGATTCGGTGGCGTCAAGCCCGAATGCCGTGTGGACGGCCTGGACTGCACGGTCAAGATCGTCGAGGCGGGTGACAACGGAGATACGAATTTCGGAAGTCGAAATCATCTCGATGTTGATGCCGGCATCAGACAGGGCTTCGAACAGCTTGGCGGACACACCCGGGTTGGTGCGCATGCCCGCTCCGACCAGCGAGAGCTTGCCGATGTTCGGGTTGTAACGCAACTGGTCGAAGCCGATTTCGTCGCGCGCAGCTTCAAGAGCGTTGAGCGTGCGCTGTGCATCGCCTTCGGGAAGCGTGAAGGTTACGTTCGCGCGGGTCGAGTCAGAGACTGGAACGTTCTGAACGATCATGTCGACGTTTGCGCCGACCTCGGCGCAGATGGAGAAGACGCGCGCTGCCATACCGGGGGTGTTCGGCAGGTTGGTGACGGTGATCTTGTCTTGGGAGCGGTCGTGGGCGATACCGGAGATGATTGGCTGTTCCATGGGGTCCTCCTGCGGATCGACAAGTGCGGCTGAGGGAACGAGTCCCTTAAGTTCTGGGTTTGCTGGACCGTCGAAAATCCAGGTGCCGTTCTTTTCTGAGAACGATGAGCGGACGTGAAGCGGTACCTTGTAGCGGCGCGCGAATTCGACGGCGCGCAGGTGCAGAATCTTTGCTCCATGCGCAGCGAGTTCGAGGGTTTCTTCCTGGGTGACACGACGCAGACGGTGCGCCTTGGGGACAATACGAGGATCTGCGGAGAACAGGCCGTCGACGTCGGTGTAGATTTCGCAGACGTCAGCGTGCAGGGCTGCCGCGAGCGCGACTGCGGTCGTATCCGATCCGCCACGGCCCAGCGTGGTGACGTCGTCATCTTCGGAGATTCCTTGGAATCCTGCGACGATGGCAATGTGACCGTCTTTGACGGTGCGGGCAATGCGTTCGGTTACCAGACCGACGATCTGGGCACGTCCATAGTTTGAAGTCGTTTTAATGCCGGCCTGAGCGCCGGTGAACGCCTGGGCGTGAACGCCGAGTTCGTTGACCGCCATGGACAGCAGGGACATGGAGATGCGCTCGCCGGCAGACAGCAGAATGTCCATCTCGCGTTCGGGAGCGTGCTGGGTGATTTGCGCGGCCGTGTCGAGCAGGTCGTCGGTAGTGTCGCCCATTGCGGATACGACGACAACGACTTGGTGTCCTGCCTGGTGAGTTTCGACGACTCGGCGGGCGACTCGTTTCATCGCTTCAACATCTGCGACGGATGAGCCACCATACTTCTGCACGATGAGTGCCACGGTTCCCCATTTCTTCTTTTACTACGCACCTTCGTGCGTCCTTTTATCCTAGAGATGCGCCCTATCTAGCGGGGGTGCGACCGCCATACGGGCAAAGGAAACACAATAGGCGGACAAACGAAACATCAATCGGGGCTCTTCTAGGTCACTTGTGCAGGCTCAGGACTGACAATCGCTTCTGTTCAAGTGAGCTTTTATGCTGGTCACAGCACGTAACCCGTTGAGCAAGGAGGCTCGCATGGCTGACCCGATCACAATCTATGGAACTCCTGTTGTTCAAGGTGTTGCCTACGCCCCGGCACTCTGGGTGCGCAGGCCTGAACTTCCGCCTGAGTCGGCTCCTGCTTTGCCAGATGATGTCCGCGAAGCCGAAGTAAGTCGCTTCCTTGATTGTGCAAATGCCGTGGCTGACTCACTCATGAATCGTGCTTCAAAAACCACCGGACAAGCGGCTGACGTTCTGATCGTGACCTCGTCGCTGGCCACTGACCGCGCGTGGACGAAGGACGTGTCGAAGCGCATCCGCGACGGCATCCCTGCAATTCAGGCGGTGATGAAGGCGACCGAGCGGTTCGTCGTCATGTTCGAGACTGCCGGCGGTGTGATGGCGGAGCGCACGACTGACTTGCGCGACGTTCGTGACCGCGTGATCGCGCACCTGCAGGGCGTGCCTGAGCCGGGTATCCCGCACTGCGATTACCCGTTTGTCCTGCTGGCGGATGATCTGTCGCCCGCCGACACCGCAAGCTTGGACCCGAATTTGTGCGTCGCGATCGTGACTCAGTTAGGTGGTCCAACCTCGCACACGTCGATCATTTCGCGCCAGTTGGCGATTCCGTGCATCGTGGCAGCACGTCAGGTGGACCAGATCGCGTCGGAGGTGCCCGTCTTGGTCGACGGTGGGACGGGTGCGATCACAACCGGGATCGACGAGGCCGCGGCACTCGAAAAGGTCCGGGCTGATGCAGCGCGACTGGAACTGATTCGTTCATGGACGGGCCCCGCGCAGACCTCGGATGGGGTGCATGTCCAACTGTTGGCGAACGTTCAGGACGGGCCCAGCGCTACTTCGGCTCACGAGTCTAGCTTCGCTGAGGGCGTCGGTTTGATGCGCACCGAGCTGGCATTCCTTGACCACCCGACTGAGCCCAGCGTTGAAGAGCAAGCGCGCTCCTACTCTCAGGCACTGCTGGCATGGAGCGGATCGAAGGTTGTGGTTCGTACTCTGGATGCAGGATCTGACAAGCCGGTTGCCTACGCGACGCTACGTGATGAGCCGAACCCCGCGCTGGGTGTTCGCGGTATCCGGATTAACGGCATTCACCCGAATGTTCTGGCTAATCAGCTGGACGCGATTGCCGTCGCAGCCATGACTGCCCCCGACACCGACGTGTGGGTGATGGCACCGATGATCGCTACTGCCGCTGAAGCACGCTGGTTTGCCGGGTTGATTAACGAACGTAACGACGTTTTTGGCGTGTCATTGAAGGCTGGGGTGATGGTCGAGGTCCCCGCGACCGCAATCCTGATCGACCAGATCATGGAGTACGTGGACTTTGTTTCTATCGGTACGAATGACTTGACCCAGTACACGATGGCCGCTGACCGTCTGTCAGCAAACCTGGCGGAGTACTCCGATCCGTGGCAGCCCGCACCGCTTGCGCTGATCCGTAAGGTCGTCGAAGCGGGGCTGCGGTTAGGCAAGCCCGTTGGTGTGTGCGGTGAAGCAGCCGCCGATCCGCTTCTGGCGTGTGTGCTTGTGGGCATGGGTGTGAC
The DNA here is from genome assembly GCF_030212665.1 of Pauljensenia sp. UMB9872. Taxonomy (NCBI): domain Bacteria; kingdom Bacillati; phylum Actinomycetota; class Actinomycetes; order Actinomycetales; family Actinomycetaceae; genus Pauljensenia; species Pauljensenia sp. UMB9872. The sequence continues at coordinate 53,998 of NZ_JASOER010000004.1, forward strand.
ATCGCTGTCGATGGCGTCAAGTGCGATTTCCGGTGTGGGCGCCCAGCTTGGTCAGGTTTCTCTTGAGCAGTGTCACGCGGCCGCCGATGCGGTTGTCGGCGCCTTCGATGGTGGAGATGGGCGCTATCGCGCGCGCCACGCTCTTGGACTTGAGTGAATTCTTTCGTTGAACACCGTTTTGCCTGATTTTAGTCGTTTTTGTTTCAACTCAGAATCAGCACGCTCAAAACGGAGTAGCTGATTTCATATTCTGAGATATTTTCGACCGCTCTATGTTCACCCACTGAACACCCACTCCTTGAAAACCACTTCACTCGTTAGCGTCATGGAAGAAGGTCAGCCCGGCTGGCCCTCCAACCGTAAACGTCAACACGTGGAGTTCACCATGAAACGCACCGCGCAGATCAGTGCCGTCACTGGCGCAGCGCTCGCCCTTGTCCTTGCTGGATGCTCCGGCTCAGCATCGACCGGATCCGAATCGGGAGCAGCCGGTGCGTTTGAGGAATACTCGATCGGCATCAGCCAGATCACCACTCACACCTCGCTCGATGCTGCACGCGAAGGCTTTAAGCAGGCGTTTACCGACGCTGGCTTAAACGTGAAGTTCGACGAACAGAACGCCCAAGGGGATCAGGCAACCGCAACCTCGATCGCTGCGAAGTTCGCAGAAGCAGATCACGACCTGATCTTGGCTATCGCAACCCCTTCAGCTCAGGCAATTGCGCAATCCATCGTTGACACTCCCGTCCTGTTCACGTCCGTCACCGACCCGGTTTCCGCTCAGCTCGTAGACTCGCTCGACGCCCCCGGCTCGAACCTAACAGGCACCACCGACATGAACCCAGTCGAAGAGCAGATCAAGCTGGTCAAGCAGTTCACACCCAAGGCGAAGAGCATTGGCATCATCTACTCCTCCGGTGAAGTGAACTCCGAAGTCCAGGTGAAACTTGCCAAGACGATAGCCGAATCCGAAGGTCTTTCTGTGAAGGAAACGACCATCACGAACTCCGCCGAAGTTCAGCAGGCAGCCCAGGATCTGGCGGGCACGGTCGACGCTATCTACGTCCCGACCGACAACACCGTCGTCTCTGCATTCGCTTCTGTCGTCCAGGCAGCTGAAGACGCAAAGATTCCGCTGATCGCAGGCGAAGCTGATTCCGTTGCTCACGGTGCGCTTGCCACATACGGCATCGACTACACCACACTCGGCTACCAGACCGGCCAGATGGCAATCAAAATCCTCACCGAAGGCGCCGATCCTGCCACCATGCCTGTCGAGTCCCAGACCGAATACGAACTGACCGTCAATAAGACGACCCTTGAAGCAATTGGTGTGACTCTTCCGGATGCTCTCAAGGACACCGCCGTCCTGGTCGGCGAATAATTCAACGCTCTGACGCGCAACCCACGCGCGGGTGCTCAGCGAACAACCGGTGTTCCTGAGCACCCGCGCGTGAAAACAAACCCTGAAAAGGAAAACCAGTGCTTACAGCTCTCGACCTTGGCCTGATCTACGGCCTCATGGCACTCGGCGTGTACCTGACGTTCCGAGTACTCGATATCGCTGACCTGACCGTCGACTCATCCTTTACAACGGGCGCAGCGGTTGCAGCAATCATGATCACCGCCGGCCAGAACCCGTGGCTTGCCTCGATCGCCGGCTTCTTTGCCGGTTGTATTGCGGGCTCAATTACCGGTTTCCTCCACGTCAAAGCAGGCATTCACCCCCTGCTTGCCGGAATTTTGACGCAGATCGGCCTGTACTCGATCAACCTGCGTATTCTCGGCAAAGCAAATGTTCCGCTTCTTCGTGGTGTAGAAACTGTCCTCACTCCCCTGCGCGACGCGGGCCTGAACGGCTCGTGGGTATCCGTCGCTATCTTCGCCGTCTTAATCGGCGTCGTCACCACCGCCTTCAACTGGTTCTTGTCGACCCAGATCGGTCTTGGCATGCGCTCGACCGGTGACAACGAAGGTATGGCTCGCGCCCAGGGTGTTCCCACGGGAACGATGAAGATTATCGGCCTTGCCCTTTCAAATGGCCTCGTTGCCGCCTCTGGCGCTCTTGTCGCTCAGTACCAGGGCTACGCCGACATTTCGATGGGCATCGGCTTGATTGTTGCCGGCCTGGCATCGGTCATTATCGGTACGGCACTGATCGGGTCGCGTGGCGTATGGATCACCTCGATGTTCGTCGTGATCGGCTCGATCGTCTACCGCGTCATCATCCAGCTTGCCCTCGGCATCGAGTTCCTTGAAGCAAATGACATGAAGCTGATCAGTGCGATCATCGTATTCCTCGCACTGATGATTCCTCGTGTCGGTTTCTTCTCAAAGATCCGCGAGCGCCGTCGCGCGCACACACTGGTTCCCGAGCCTGACATTACGCACACGCCTGAAGAGCGCGACAACGAAAAGGTGGTGCTCTGATGCTTGATATCGAAGCCGTCACTAAGACATTCTTCCGCGGTACCATCAACGAGCGCGCGGCGCTTCGCGATATTTCACTCCACCTTGACGAGGGTGACTTCGTCACGATCATCGGCTCAAACGGCGCCGGTAAGTCGACACTGCTGAATGTCATTTCTGGCCGTTACCAGGCTGACGTGGGTCGCGTGACGATCGACGATAAGGACGTCACGAAGCTTCCGGATTACGCGGTTGCGCGCTACGTTTCACGTGTCTTCCAGGATCCGATGGCTGGCACCGCACCCCACCTTTCGATCGAAGAGAATCTTGCGCTCGCATGGTCACGAGGCAACCGCCGAACCCTGGGGCCTGCTCTGACAGCGAAGAAGCGCGCCATGTTCCGCGACGTTCTGGCACCTCTCGAACAGGGCCTCGAAAATCGCCTGACTGCCAAGGTTGGTCTGCTGTCCGGTGGCCAGCGTCAGGCTCTGTCGCTGACGATGGCGACCTTCTCTCACCCGCGCGTCCTGCTTCTTGACGAGCACACCGCCGCTCTTGACCCGAAGCGTGCTGCTCTGATTACCGAGCTGACCCGAGATGCTGTCGCGTCGAAGAATCTGACGGCGCTGATGGTCACACACAACATGGAGCAAGCACTGTCCATGGGCAACCGCCTAATCATGATGCACGAAGGTCGCATCATGTTCGAGTTGGCGGGTGAAGAAAAGAAGAATGCAACTGTCGAATCCCTTCTTGCTCAGTTCGATACGCTGCGAGGCGAAGGTGGAGCGGGACTCTCTGACCGCACTCTCTTGGCCTAGCACCCGGTGACGCACTAAAGCGTTACCAACAGTGTTGGGGGAGTACGTCATCGACGTACTCCCCCCAACACTGCTTTTCACGATTAAACCACTAGGCAACAACGGCAAACGGCAAGCAAAGACTCTTCATCCACAACAAGGATGCGAGCGGGCGTGCCATCAGAGCGAACACATGACGATTCAGATGCTGGACTCACGCTCAGATCGTTTCACGCTAGCGCACTATCTGTCCCGCTCGCCTACTGTGGGTTCCCTGTGATCATTCACCGCACACATGGTCTGGTTCGTGACACTTCCTTGTGTCCGTAGTAAGTATTCACTAACCTTAGTTGCGTTAAACGTTCTCACAACGAAACGAGTTCATACGATGACAACACCGACTCCGCAGTTCAACGGCCAATCAGACCCGCAGTACACCAACCAAGAGCAAGGTTACGCCCAGCAGGGACAGCCGTACGGCCAGCCTACATTCGCAACCTCCGTTCCGGCGGGCTACCAGCAGAAGTCAAAGATTATCGCCGGTATCCTGGGCATTTTCCTTGGAGGTTTTGGCATCCACAACTTCTACCTTGGTCGCACCACCCGCGCTGTCATTCAGCTGGTTCTGACAATCTTCACCTTCGGTATTGCTTGCCTGTGGGGCTTCATTGAAGGCATCCTCATTCTGGTGTCCGCCCCGGGTAGCGAGTGGCACCGCGACGGCAACGGCATTGAGCTCACCGACTGAGTTTCTTCGTCTTTGTCGGACTTGCAGTTCGAACGAACCGCTCTGGGATGACACTGTCAGCCCAGAGCGGTTCGTCCTTCAAGGGCCCGACCCAAAGTCTTCGAGTCGGCGTATTCAAGGTCGCCACCCATTGGCAAGCCCATGGCAAGACGCGATGTTGAAACGCCGATGCTCTTCAACATTCTGACGATGAACGCAGCGGTTGCGTCGCCTTCGACATTCGGGTTGGTCGCGATAATGACCTCGGTAATCTGATCGTCTTCAAGACGCGACAGCAGTTGACGGATACGGAGTTGCTCGGGGCCGATGCCACGGATCGGGTCGATGACCCCGCCGAGCACGTGGTAGCGTCCGCGGAATACCCGTGACGCTTCGATCGCTTGGATGTCTTTCGGTTCTTCGACGACGCAGATCATTGTGGGGTCACGTCGGACGTCTCTGCAGATAGAACAGGTTTCTTCTTCGGTCAGATTCGCGCACACCGAGCAGTGGTGAACCTTTTTCCGCACTGCCTGAATAGCATCAACGAGTCGAGCAACGTCATCTGGTTCCGCATCCAATACGTGCATGGCCATGCGTTGGGCAGACTTCGGTCCGATTCCGGGAAGCTGACCGAACTCATCAATCAAATCTTGAAGAGCACCTTCGTACATGGTCAGCGTTCACTTCCGTTCGGGATTGTTTCAATGATCTTGCCACCAAGGACGTCGAGGACAACGGGGATTCCGACCATAGTTGTGGTTTCAATATCTTCGTCATCCATTGAGGGCAGGTCTTCACCCATGTCGAGCGGAGCGGAATCCTGACCGTCATCAATAGACCCATCATTATGGGCATCGCTACCAGCGCTATTGTCACCGTTAGCCCAGGAGTCATCTGCAGATTGAGCCGTATCGCCGAAGTCTTCAAAGCTCACCGAGTTCGTCTGAGCAACGGGAGCATCCGCCCACCCACTAGGCGTTGTCACCTGATCGTCGCTCGCATTTTGCGGGTCAAAATCGTCGTAGGTGAAGACGCTCATGGCGCGGCGTACCGGCCCCCCGGTACGCACTGGTTCTACCTGAGTTAAAGACTCGGAGTCTGCCTGATCGTCACCGCGACCATCGGAGGGGCGATCATCGGATGTTGCCGACGAATCCGAGTGAACCTTAAAACCCGGGCTAGAATCCGCAGGCGCCTCGGCGGGATCCGAATCCAACCACCTTGAAGCAGACTCAGCCCCAGCTGACCAAGCGTCATCACGGCTAGGTTGCGGGTCGTTGTGCACCTGTTGCGATTCGCTCAGACCATCCTGCGGTTCAGGTTCACGCGCTTGGGCTGGCTCTTCAACGTCTTCGTGCGGAGTGCGAATAACTACTTCACCCCACGGGTCATCCGACACTACCGGATCAGAGCCGACGTGCGGGGCTGGATTGGGGGAAACACGTGGCGCTGGATCGCCCACGGCCTGTGAACCAACGTCAGGAGCCTGGACAACGCGGTGCTCAAAAGGGGGCGGCTCCGAAACCCATCCAGCATCAGGCTGTCCAGCTCGGTTCGCGGTGTTGTTGAGTGGGACGTTCTGCGTCTGACCTGAATAGGACTGATTGGCGTGAGCCGGATCGGAATATGCATGGTGCGATGCGGGTGCCGAAGGTGCCGTTACTGCCGGCCCTCCCGATGCTTGTCCCACCTGTGCGCTGAGTTCATAGCGCAGACCAGTGACCTCGTAGATCGCGTCGGAGACGATCTGATGTCTGCCACCGCGTTCAAAGTTCGCCATGATTCCTTCGGAGGGGAACACCAACACAAGGTTCGACCCCTCAATCGCACCCAACTGCGCGTTCGTGTTGATCAGCGACCATGCGACGCGACTCATCGAGGCCAGACGGTCAAGCACTTCATTCCATCGAGCTCGAACGATGTCCGCCTGCTTCCCGCCGTTCTGACGTGGTGTCTGGCGAGCTGGTGCTTCAGTTGACGAGGCCGCGCCGACCGACTGAGGCTCTGCCTGTGGCGCAGGCGCGGGCTCTTCAAGCTCAACAGCGGGAGCACTGTTCTGAGACTGGGCGACCGACGAGTCATCCCACGAGGACGAAGCGGTCGGAGCCACATCGGGCCACGAGGAGCCCTGCTGAGGCATTGGGGTAGGAGCATCGGAAACCGGCGCCCCCTCGTAATGCGGAGACGAAGGAGCTTGGGCATGTGCTGCCAGATCCGCCGGCTGGTCCTGCTGGTTCGAATCAGGGCGCGAAGCGCGTTGGGCTGTCTGCGCCAACGCAGCGCGAGCCGCCTGGGGACCAGAAGCTGAAGGGGCGGCACCAATCGGCTTATTTCCAGCATAATCAGCACCGTGATGCTCCCTTGGAGCACCCCCACCGGGCATGCCAACCGTGCCGGGAACCGGCATATCTGCAACAGCCTGACCAGAAGGTGTCGGCACAAGAATGCGCCCAATAAGAAGCTCAAGCTGGAGGCGCGGTGATGTTGCACCGGTCATGGAACGAAGTGCCTCATCGGTCAGATCAGCTGCGCGAGACAGCGGACGCGGACCCCAGTTCACTGCCTGATGGCGCATACGATCAAGACGCTCAGCAGGGATGGATGTCAGCACATCGCCTGCGCCGTCACCTGCGACCGCGATAATCAGCAGGTCACGCAGCGTTTGAAGAAAGTCTTCAACGAAGCGACGCGGATCATGACCAGAATCCACCATGCGTTCAATAACGCGGTAAGCCGCCGCACCGTCGCCACCAGCGAGGCCATCAACAATCTCGTCAAGAAGAGCCGAGTCCGTGTATCCTAGCAGTGAAACAGCGGTTTCATACGTGACAGCTGAGTCGATGGAGCCTGCCATCAACTGATCAAGAACGGAAAGAGTGTCACGCACTGACCCACCACCAGCGCGCATAACCAGTGGCAGAACACCGGAGCCAATGTTGACGTGTTCTTCGTCCGCCAACTGCTGCAGGTAGGGTTCCAACACATCTGGCGGAACCAGACGGAACGGGTAGTGATGGGTACGAGAACGAATCGTTCCGATCACACGCTCTGGTTCTGTCGTTGCGAAGACAAACTTCACGTGCTCTGGGGGTTCTTCCACCAGCTTCAGCAACGCGTTAAAGCCCTGATTTGTAACCATGTGGGCTTCGTCGATGATGAAGATCTTGTAGCGATCACGCACGGGCGCGAAGGTGGCGCGCTCACGCAGGTCACGCGCATCATCAACGCCACCGTGGCTGGCTGCGTCAATTTCGACAACGTCGAGCGACCCCGAACCACCGGTGGCCAGTTCCACGCACGACGGGCAAGTTCCACACGGAGTATCAGTCGGTCCTTGCTTGCAGTTCAGACAGCGGGCCAGAATACGCGCTGACGTGGTCTTTCCACACCCGCGCGGACCCGAAAACAGGTATGCGTGGGTCACTTTGTTTGCACGCAGAGCAGCACGAAGTGGCCCCGTCACATGGTCTTGACCGATGACGGAAGCAAATGTGTCTGGACGATAACGACGATACAGAGCTGTGGTCACAGTCCAACCCTACGTGTACCCATGTAGAAATGCGTTTGTATGCCAGAAAAAATGGGGAGAACCACTCCTCCACATTCACCGTCATTATCGCCTCAATAGCAAGGAAAAGTCACTGTTCAGATTCCGTTTATTCAACGGACGAAAGAATAATCAGATTTCAGTGCTGACCCTTCGCTTTTTCGACTCGCCAGTAGCCCATAAACGCAACCGCACAACGGTCGACTCCCACACTTCGGTGGCCAGGTGCCTGGGCGCGGACTGTTTTCGCGACCATACACGCGAACTTCAAAACAATCGGGCTCGCACCACGGTAGTGGCACGAGCCCGAAAGATTATGTAGTCAGTTTATGTAGTCAGGGACTTCACCCCATCGGGGGTATCACGCCTGCGGCTGAACGTCGGCCCATTCGCCAAGCGAGACGCGGTGACCGGTGTAGAACGGACGGTCCTCGCGCACGTGCAGGCGAGCACGGGTGTAGCGCTGAGCGTGAAGCACACCCTCCAAGCGATCGAGCGTGTCAGCCTCGAATGCGAGAATCCACTCGTAGTCGGACATACCGAATGCGGACAGGGTCGAACCCTTGACATCCGGGTACTGGCTGAAGCCGTTCTTGCCATGCTCGGCCATGATGGCGCTACGCTCTTCGGGCTCCATCAGGTACCAGTCGTAGGAGCGGACAAACGGATAGACGGTGATCCAGTCGCGCGGTGCGACGCCTGCGAAACATGCGGGCACGTGGCGGGTGTTGAATTCTGCGGGAGTGTGCTGGCCCATGACGGACCAGACGGGGATCAGGTAGGCACCCAAGGGCGACGCGAGCAGACCGCGGTAGGCCTTCTGCAACGCGAGCGGATCGTCGGCGAGCCACCACACCAGCAGGTCAGCGTCGGCGCGCAGACCAGCAAGGTCGTAGGTGCCACGCAGTTCCACGCCCTCGGGGGTGATGGCTGCCAGGGTTTCCTCAACCAGAACCTTGCGTTCTGCTTCGTCGGCCGGTAGCGGTGCGCCGGTCTCGAAGACCGAGGTCAGGCCGTAGTGGAAACCGTTGTTGATGGCGTCGATATCGACATCGGTGGCGTCGCGCGGATCCTTGTGCGAGTAGGTCTTTCCGGTCTGGCTCATTGGTTCTCCTTTGATGTGAGCTTTGTGTGAAGCTATTTGATTGTTTGTTTCAGTTGGCGCGGTTGTTCAGCGGGCAGTTTCCTCTGATTGACGAGGCCGCCCACCGTTCTTACTCACGTGGCTTTTCTGGGGCGGGTTCGGTCGGGTGGTGTGCACCACGTGGGCGAGCGTGCGTGGGTAGTTCGCCATTCTTCGCGGCGGTTGGCCCTGCAACGACTGTCTTTCCCGTGTCGAGACCTTCGATCATGCGACAGCAGTGGCTTGTGCATTCGTCCGGCCACGCGCCCAGCGGAAGGGTCGAGGGTTGTTCTGGGTTTTCTCCGCGAGCGCGGGCTGCGCGTTCAAGGATGAGGTCGGCAAGGGATGCGATGAATGCGGGGTGTGTGTCGACGGTGTGCGCGCGGTCGTAGTCGAGTTCCAGGTCGGCCGCAGTTTGCTTGGCTTCGGTGTCGAGGTCAAAGACGACTTCCATGTGGTCGGAAATAAAGCCGATGGGCGCGCATGAGACGGCTTTGATGCCTTCGGCTTTGAGTTCTTCGAGCCGATCATTGATGTCGGGTTCCAGCCAGGATGCGTTCGGGTTGCCCGAACGCGAGCAGAAAGCGAGGTCGTTTTTCAGCGTTCCTGCTTTGAGTCCAAGCTTTTCTTCAACTGCGGGGACGATCAGTTCCATGAGCGCGAGATGCTGGGCCACGTAGTCTGAGCCGGTCTTGTCGGGATTACCGGATCCGCCCTGCATCGGGGTGGGGATGGAGTGGGTGACGAAGACGAGGTGCAAATCGTCGATCGCAATTCCACGATCGAGTAGCGTCTTCACTGATTCGCTAACAACGTCGATCTGGGCGGTAAGAAAGCCGGGAGAATCGTGGTACGAGCGAACCTTATCAACGGTAATGTCCTTGCCCCCATCGGGGAGCAGGGCGAGCGCGTCCGCGACATCTTCGCGGTACTGCCGGCATCCGGAGTACGAGGCGTAGGCAGAGGTCTGCATCATCAGGATTCTGCGGGCACCACCCTGGGCAAGTTCCGCGGTTGTTTCCGACATGAAGGGGTGCCAGTTTCGGTTTCCGAGGCCAATAGTGATGTCCGCGCCTCGTGAGTGCAGTTCCTCGCGCAGAGCTTCTAGCAGGGCCTCGTTGCAGGCGTTGATGGGACTGACTCCCCCGAAATGACCGTAGTGACCGGAGACTTCCAGCAGGCGCTCGTCCGGGATCCCCTTGCCTTTCGTGGCGTTACGCATGAAGGGGAGCACATCGTCGGGGCCGTTCGGGCCACCGTAGGAAACCACGAGAAGCGCATCGTAGGGTGCGGTCAGATCAGTCATTTTCTGCTCCAATTCCAAGGACTCGTTCAAGCGCTTCGAGGTATTCATGTGCATTTCCGTCTGCTACTGCTGCCCTGGCAGTACGGCAGGGCGCGTTCACCAAACGCGCCGCCAAATGGTGGAGGGCTCGAGCAGTGCGCGCGGCCTCGTCCCCAGAAAGGTGAGAAAGAGTGGCACATTCTTCTTCAACGATCGCGTCAACTGCGTTTCTGAGGTTCACAATCGCACGGTCGACATCCGCGCCATGGGCGACGTTGACGAAGGTTGTGACGGCGTCGGCAATGATGGCTTCGGCGATGTCGATGTCTTCGCGTTGGACTGCGGGCAGGCGATCAGAGACGTTGTCCAAGCCGATGCGAACCACCTGGTCTGCTTCGAAATCGTCGATTTCAATATCGGGAACCAACGCAAGATCGACAATGATCAGTGGGCTGTCGGCGCCTCGGGTAGATACGACCGCGCATATCTGCTCTGCGGTCAAGACTGGCTGACCACTGCCTCTGCACGAAACAATGAGGTCCGCGTGGGCAAGCTCGTCGTCAATGGTGTCGGAGACAATCGGGCGGGCGCCGTGCCCCTCACAGAACGCTTCGGCGCGCCCCGATGCTGAGTGGACTCCGATCTCGCGGACGCCATGGTCGCGCAGGGCACTGACAGTTGCACCCGCGTAGGACCCGGTTCCAAAGAGGATGGCGCGTTGGTCGCCGAGGTCGCCTCGCACTTCTTTCGCCAAGTCAAGCGCCACGTGAACAATGGAGCGCCCATGGCCAGCAAGGCTTGTTTTCGCAGCTACTTTGCGTGACACCGCGGACGAGGATTGGAAGAGGCGCGAAAGAGCGGGAGTGATCGTCCCCCGTTGCGTGGCCACTTCAGCTGCGCGACGGACTTGGCCGACAATTTCACGTTCTCCGATGACCATGGAGTCCAAGCCTGAGGCAACGCGAAACAGGTAGGCGACGGCATCGCGACCAGAGCGCGATGTCACCGCGTCGAGTCGCTCATTCAGCGTCACCGGGAATTCAGCGGAGTCAACAACAATATCGACGCGGTTACAGGTCGATATCGTGACCGCACCGTCGATTACTCCGGCTTTGAGGAATTCATCGACAATCGACGGGGTGGTGCGACTAGCCTCGGCCACGGCATCAAGGCCTTGGTCGGAATGGCTGACGGATAAAATATGAATTCCCATTTCGTCGCAATCAAACCATAATTAAACGTATGATTCACAATTTATGTGAAACATTTTGAAAACTCATTTAACGACAATTTGACAGATAAAATAAATGACACTTTGACATAAAAACTAATTGTTGAATCTGTCCCCACCATGTAAGGAAAACCGTGACCCTTTTGGACAACGCGCCCTTGGCGACGAAGGCCGCCACGTCACCCGTGTCCGAGTCTTCGTTCATGCAAGCAGTGTCGGGCCGTCGCCCAGCCACGACCCCCGTCTGGTTTATGCGTCAGGCTGGACGTTCTTTGCCCGAATATCGCGAGCTTCGCGCACGCTCGCAGGCATCAATGTTAGACGTGTGCCTGACTCCCGAATTGGCAAGTGAGGCGACACTACAGCCGGTTCGTCGCCACGGGGTTGATGCAGCGGTGTTCTATTCGGACATCATGGTTCCCCTGCGACTTGCGGGTGTGGATGTGGAGATAGTGGCGGGCGTTGGCCCCGTCATCGCGTCTCCGATTCGTTGCGCGAATGACGTTGATCGTCTGACAGAGCGCGGAGCATCGCTTTCAATCGCGCCCGGAATTGAGCAGATCCGCCAAGCCGTACACATGACGGTTGCCCAGCTCGGGTCCACTCCCCTCATCGGTTTTGGTGGCGCACCTTTTACCCTCGCCTGCTACCTGGTTGCCGGCCAACCTTCGCGCGACCATTGCGAAGCTCGAGCGTTCATGTATTCGGATCCTCAGTCGTGGGATCGGCTGATGACGTGGTGCGCAGATGTCACCGGAGCGTTTATCGCTGAGCAAGTGTCGGCTGGCGCATCAGCCACTCAGCTGTTCGATTCGTGGGTTGGCGTACTGGGCGAAGACGACTACCGGCGCTACGTGTCCCCCTATTCAGCGCGTGCGATCGAGGTTGCCGGTCGCGTCCTGAGTTCAACAACTGGAGCGCACGCCCCGATGATCCATTTCGGCACGGGCACACCGCAGTTGCTGACCGCGATGCATGATGCAGGTGGCGATGTCATCGGCGTTGACCAGCGCATTTCTTTAGACTCAGCATCCGCGCTTTTTGACAATACTGTTCCCCTGCAGGGCAATTTGGATCCCGCCTACCTGACCGTTCCATTCGACATTCTTGAAGAAAAGGTGCGTCAGATTATTCGTCAAGGTAAGGCCGCACCGTCCCACATTTTCAACCTTGCTCACGGCGTTCCAAAGGACACGGATCCAAGCGTTCTGACACGTCTGGTCGAGTTGGTGCATTCGCTATGAGCGCCAAAGATCGCACGATCTCATCGACAAGCGAATTGTCCCGCGATCACTGGGACACGATCGTGATCGGTGGCGGAATTGCTGGACTTGTTTCCGCCTGGGAATCCGTCAAAGCAGGCCAGGCGACCCTGCTTGTTGAATCGCGAGGCTATGTGGGCGGCCAGGTCGCATCGATGATGGTGGGCGCTGCTCACGTCGACATCGGCGCGGAGAGTTTTGCTCCACGAGGCACCGCGGTGACCTCTATGGCTGAAGAGCTGGGGCTGAAAGTCACTGCACCCGGTGGAGGACGCTCGCATTATTTCCTGCCGCCCGTTCCTGATTCTGTCCAAACCACGTGGGGTCTTCACCGGTTCCCATCGGGCTCGATGATGGGTATCCCTTCTAACCCGGCATCGGCAGAAGTCCGGGCAATTCTTGGGGCGCAAGGGGCGATGCGCGCATGCGAAGACTTGACTTTGCCTCCCCACGTCGGCGCCGAATGCGCCGACGTGGCCTCGTTTATTGAAGCCCGCATGGGGCGAGCCACACTTGATCGCTTGGTCCGCCCGCTGGTAGCTGGTATTCACTCGCAGGATCCTGAGAAGCTGGATGTCGACCGTGTACTACCCGGGATGCGCGCTGACCTACTCCATCACAAGAGCCTTGCAAAGGCTGTTGGCGCACGACTGGAAAAGTCCAGCGGGCCGCGTGGCGACGTCAGCATTGAGGGTGGAATGCAGGTTCTGATCGACGCCCTTACAGCTGAGATTCTGGCAAAGGGTGGCATGATTGCGACGCGTTGCGGCGCGGAAGCGATCTGTCGCACGCAGGTCAGTTCCAGCGACTCGAGCACCGTCCAATGGCAGGTGGATATTCGCAATACGACCCCAGCTGGAGCTCCTTCCGCAGAACCACGTCGCACGCCGGTCGGACGTCTACTAACAGCCAGTCGCGTCATTCTGGCTTGTTCGCACGCACCTGCTCTGCGCGTGCTGACCCCTTTGTTCCCGGAAGCCCAAGAATGCGCGTTTGCGCCGGGCGCGCCGATTGTGCGATCTTTCCTCGCTGTTCGAGCAGGCGCACTAGATAGCGCTCCGGTTGGTCCTGGATTGCTGGTTTCGCCGGATATTTCTTCCGTTGCCGAGTGCCCTGTAGGCGCGAAAGCACTTTCTCAGCTGGATGTGAAGTGGGCATGGATTGCCGACGAATTGCGCGAGGCTCACGGGGAGCACGTTCATCTTCTTCGCCTGTCTTACGGTCGACCCGGAGATGAAGATCGAACGCCATCACTGGGCGAGCTTCTGCATGACGCCAGCGTGCTGACCGGCACAGATCTTGGAGCCGAGGACGTGATCGATCACAGGGTGATTCACTGGAATGGCACTTTGGCGCAGGCGACGCCCAACTTGGCTCGTCGAATCAGTGCCCTGCGTCAGAAGGCGGAATCATTGCCCGGCTTGCTGATTTGTGGGGCGTGGGTATCAGGTTCCGGAATCGCCGGCGTGGTGGCAGATACACGTCAGCGCGTACGGGGTGAGAGGCGCTCATTCCTTTTCGACAGGTGAAAAGAATTCATTTAATCCCGAAACGCAAATTACGTAATTACCTATTGTCGAATATTTGTCACATAAATTCCGACTCCCCTACATAGTTTTTAATTCACTCTGTCATAAAAATGATTGAATCCGAAAAATTGCGTGAAGAGAACCGACTTTTGTCAATATCAATTATCGAATTACCCTCATCTCGTCTAATCTGCAATGGTGACCATGAACTCCCCTATCCCCGCTTCCGATACCCCCGTCCTCAAGCTGGGCACGCGGGCTTCGAAGCTTGCCCTCACCCAATCTCAGATGGTGGCGGACGCGATCGAAGAAGCTGGCGCAAATGCGGGCATCTCCGTCCGCGTGGAGCTTGTTCAGATCACGACTCACGGCGACGTTGACCCAACTCCCCTGTCGAAGCTGGGTGGAACCGGGGTATTCGTTGCCCGCCTGCGCGAATCTCTACTTGCTGGCGAATGCGATATCGCCGTGCATTCGTGTAAGGATCTGCCGACCGGCGATATTGACGGTTTGACCCTCGTCGCTATGCCACCGCGCGAAGATGTTCGTGACGCTCTCTGTTCACGAGGTGGCGTGCCGTTGGCAGAGCTTCCAGAAGGTGCAAAGGTTGGCACGGGTTCTCCCAGGCGTAGTGCCCAGATTCTGGCTACCCGCCCCGACATTCAGATCGTCGATATTCGTGGCAATGTTCCGACGCGCCTCGCACGCATCAACGAAGATCTGGACGCCGTCATATTGGCAACCGCAGGGCTCAACCGTTTAGGCATGTCAGAGGCGATTTCACAGTACCTTCCGATCAATCAGATACTTCCTGCCGCCGCCCAAGGGGCACTGGCTGTTGAAGTGCGATCCGACTGGGATCCCGCGTTGATCGCTCTTGTTGCGTCGTTGGATGACCCGGCAACACACATCGGCGTAACTGCAGAGCGCTCGCTCATGAACGCATTGGGTGCCGGATGCGCTGCACCACTTGGAGCGCTTGGCACAATCGACGACGGAGTATTGACCCTGCACGGGCGCGTGATCGCGACCGATGGCAGCCAGGTGCTTGAACGTGTGGCCTCGTGTCCCATTCCCCTGGCCCACGATTCCACGTCCGCGATCTCCACCGAGGCGCACGAGGCCGCAATCTTGCTGGGACGCACGCTTGCGCAAACCCTGCTTAGGGCGGGAGCCGAAGAAGTCGCTGACATACACGCCACGAAGAATCAGGCGAAATGAGCACCGACGCACACGTCTTCATTACGCGCCCACATTCAAAGGAGCGCCCCGACCCGTTTGGGCAGGCAATCGAAGCCCTCTCGACTCCGGACGTGCACGTTCACGCTGAATCTTTGGAACTCACTCGCACCACAGTGAGTGACGAGGAGTGCAAGCGTTTCGCAGATGATCTGATGACCTACGCGTCAACGGGTTCGTGCGGATGGATTCTGTTTACTTCGGCGCGCACGATTCGCGTATGCGCACATCGCATCGAGAGTTTTGTCGATTATATGAAGTGCGTGCACGAAAGAGGCGCGCGCATCGGCGTGGTTGGCCCCGCCACAGCGAAAGCATTGAAAGCGCTCGGCATCGACGCTGATCTGCAATCCGAAGGGTCCGGGGAGGACTTGGCGAACGCTGTTGTCGCTTTCGATCGCGAGCGCAGTGTCCAGACTCGCGAAGTACTACTTCCACAGTCGGCAATCGCCAGGGTTCAGCTTCGCCAGATGCTGAGCGAGACCGGCTATTCGGTCCGTCATTATCCGGTCTACACAACGGTGACGGTCGCTCCGCGTTATTCTCGCAAGCTTGCGACGATGTGCTCGTCCACCTCTGTGACCGCGACGGTCATCACCGCCCCGTCATCAGCACGGGCTTTGAAAGACGTTGCGCACTACTTCTTCCCGCATATTCCCGTCATTGTGTTGGGACAGGCGAGCGCCGCGACGATGGCAGAGATCGCTCCCGAAGCTCAGGTCATTGTCGCCGATCATCCCACTCCTGAAGCGGTTGCCGACTGTGTCAAGCGCATTCTTGAAACACATGCTGGTCATTCACCAAAGAAAGGGATCTGACTTTCCATGACTTCTCCCGCTCCATTCTTCCGCCCCCGCCGAGTTCGACAGTCTGCTGCGATGCGTGGCCTCGTCCGGGAAACTCGAGTGAGCGCTCAGCAACTGATCGCACCCGTGTTCGTCCGCGAAGGCATCGACTCTCCCGTGCCGATCACTTCAATGCCCGGCCAGTTCCAGTTCGACATTGATTCGTTGCGTCGCTACGCAGCCGAGTGCGCCGAAGCTGGCATCGGCGGAATTGACCTGTTTGGTGTGCCCGAGGTGCGTGATCCGAACGGTTCGCAGGCGTGGGCAGAAGGCGGGATTCTGAACCGTGGCATCACTGCCGTTGCCGAAGAAGTGGGCGATGCGCTCGTCATCTGTGCTGACACCTGCCTCGACGAGTTCACTGACCATGGGCACTGCGGTGTCCTCGACGAACAGGGTCGCGTTGACAACGATCCAACCTTAGATCTGTACGTCAAGATGGCTCTGTCTCAGGCTGAAGCCGGCGCCCACATGGTGTCCCCATCGGGGATGATGGACGGCCAGGTGCGCGCAATCCGCGAAGGGCTTGACGATAATGGGCACGCAGATGTTGCCATCCTTGCCTACTCGGCAAAGTACGCGTCCGCGTTCTACGGCCCATTCCGCGAAGCCGTCGACTCGACCCTGAAAGGCGACCGTCGCACCTACCAGCAGGATCCCGCGAACAAGCGCGAAGGCGTACGCGAAGTTCTGCTCGACATCGAGGAAGGGGCTGACATCGTCATGGTCAAGCCCGCGCTTGCCTACCTTGATGTTTTGGCTGAAGTCGCTTCACTGTCGAGCGTCCCAGTCGCCGCCTATCAGGTGTCCGGCGAATACGCCATGGTAGAAGCAGCCGCCGCAAACGGGTGGATCAACCGCGATGCCATCATTGATGAATCCATCACCGCGATCGTGCGCGCAGGCGCTGACATGGTCCTCACCTATTGGGCGCTTGAAGTTGCCACGCGTCTTCAAAAGTAAACCCACGCACCACCCAGAGACACCCGGCAACTGCGCAAAACTGAGCGGCCTCGTCAATTTCTATACAACGTTAGACTGATGAATATACGGAGAACCCGATGACCACCAACGAAGAACTATTCACCCGCGCTTTAGGCGTGATTCCCGGCGGAGTTGATTCTCCCGTGCGCGCGTACGGATCCGTCGGTGGCGTCCCGCCGTTCATCACATCCGCGCAGGGCGCATATGTGAAGGACGCGACTGGGCGCGAATACGTGGACTTGGTGTGTTCGTGGGGACCCGCATTGTTGGGACACTCGCACCCGGCAGTCATCGAAGCCGTTCAGAAGGCGGCAGCGAAAGGCTTGTCGTTTGGTGCGCCGACCGAGGCGGAAGTTGAACTCGCCGAACTGATCCGTTCTAGGGTGAGCGTCGCCGAGCGCGTCCGTTTCGTCTCCACCGGCACTGAAGCCACCATGACCGCCATGCGTCTGGCACGCGGAGCAACCGGTCGCGACCTGATCGTGAAGTTTGCCGGCTGTTACCACGGGCATTCTGACGCCTTGCTTGC
Source organism: Pauljensenia sp. UMB9872 (assembly GCF_030212665.1). Classification (NCBI taxonomy): domain Bacteria; kingdom Bacillati; phylum Actinomycetota; class Actinomycetes; order Actinomycetales; family Actinomycetaceae; genus Pauljensenia; species Pauljensenia sp. UMB9872. Next base: position 71,511 of record NZ_JASOER010000004.1, read on the forward strand.
GGCCGCAGGATCGGGTGTTGCTACCGGAGGTTTGCCCGGATCCGCTGGCGTGCCGGCTGCGGTCAGCGCTCAGACGATCGTGTTGCCCTACCACGACGAGGTGGCCCTCGAAGAATGCTTTGCCACCCGCGGTCAAGAAATTGCCGCCGTCATCTGCGAAGGTGCGCCGGCCAATATGGGCGTTGTTGACCCCGGATCGTTCAACCTAGCGATTCGTCGCGTCACTGAAAAGTACGGTGCGCTGATGATCTTGGACGAGGTATTGACCGGCTTCCGGGTTTCTGCCGGCGGAATGTGGGGCTTGCGTTCAGTATCCGAAGGTGGTTGGTCACCCGATCTTTTCACGTTCGGGAAGGTTGTCGGTGGCGGTATGCCACTGGCAGCGGTCGGCGGACGGGCAGATGTGATGAACCTGCTGGCTCCGCTCGGTCCCGTCTATCAGGCAGGAACCCTGTCCGGCAATCCGCTGGCGACCGCAGCCGGTATTGCCACCCTGAAGCTTGCCGATCAGGGCGTGTACGACCATGTTGACTCAGCCGCGCAGACGGTCATCGACATCGTGTCGTCTGCCCTTGTCGCCGAGGGTGTCCCCTTCGGCGTTCAGCGCGCCGGTTCACTGTTCTCCATCGCATTTGGGGACGAGGCCGCGCAGGCTCCACTGATCAACTACGCTCAAATGCAGGCGCAGGATACGTGGCGTCACCCGGCGTTCTTCCACGCTTTCCTTGATGCCGGTGTTTCCTTGCCACCGTCGCTCTTTGAAGCGTGGTTCGTGTCAGCCTCGCACGGCGAACGGGAGTTTGAAGCAATTGCCGCGGCGGCTCCCGTAGCGGCGCGCGCAGCTGCACGCGCCGTAAAGCCACAGTGAAGGCTCGCCTGCACCCCCACAATCTGACGAGAATGCCAGAGCACTACCCTTTGATAGGACGTGCCCGCTACCTGGTTTCCCAGGTAGCGGGCACGTTTGGGTATTAACCCCACATCTTTCTGCACGCTTCTTCTACGCGAGTATCTTTAGGGAGCTACGGCTTAGACGGGCTCGTAGAAGTCACGACTCATACATGCGCCGTAGCCCGCGGAAGCATTCCAACACGACACACAATTCGGGCATGAGGCCCACGTATGCCCTACAAGCCACGGTGTCCCCGCTGACGTGCTCGTCAACGGGGACACCGTGCGCTCAATGCGTGAAAACAGCGACCAGATTGGCCTACTTCAGACGCTGGCCTTCCCTGTAGACCTCAGCAACCTCAAAGTCCTCGGTAAAGACAACGGCATTCAGGACGACACCAGGCTCGAAAGTGAGGGTCACGCCAGCGCGTCCCTCGATTCCGAGCACCGTGGCGGGCGCACCAACGCCTGCGCGAACAACTTGTTCGATGCTCAAGAATCCGCCTCGCACCAAGCGTTGCAGTTCCTCGGCGATACGGGCCGTGCCACCGGCAATCGTGTCCGTTCCTGCAAGAACAGCAACACCGTCGGTGATATCCACGTCCAAGCCACCGAGCTGGTAATTACCATCGGGCATACCAGCGCCCGCCATCGCGTCGGTCACGAAGACAACGCCGTGCGGGTTTTCAGGCTCGACGAAGCGGACGACGTCGGACACCAAGTCAGCGTCCACGTGGATCGTGTCAGCAACCAGTTCAACGGCGACCTCACCCGCGCGAGCGGCAGCGAGCAATTCACGGACGGGACCGGGAGCGCGATGCGTGATCCCAGGCATTGCATTGAACAGGTGCGTCGCAGTCTGTGGCAGAGTCTTGAATCCGATCTGCTTCGCGTAGGCGGTCGTCTCGGCGATAACCTCGCGAGTACGAGGCCCCGACGACACCGTGTGCCCCCACGACGGGATTGCGCCATAGTCCAACAGGAGCTTTGCAGCCTCGGTAGCACCTTCCACTTCGGGAGCAATCGTCATCGTGCGAATGTAGCCCTTGCCCGCTTCAAGCCACGTGCGTAGCTCATCAAGGTCAGGGTTACGTACCGCTTCCGGATTCTGCGCACCGCACTTGTGAGGCGAAATGTACGGGCCCTCCATGTGAATGCCGATCAGATCACCGGACTCGCAGGCTACGACCAGTTCGCGGATCGCCGGCAACGGGTCCACCAACGACACCGTTGACGCCAGCATTGCCGTCGTCCCCATCTGACGGTGAGCATTAATCGCCGTCATGATCTTTTCAAACGTCGGCTCATCCGGGAACGAGCATCCCCCGCCACCGTGGCAGTGAATGTCAATGAAACCTGGAGTAATCCAGCCCTTCACGGACTCGTCATACGGCAGAACCTCGACAACGCGACCATCCTTCACAACCAGGCCGGAACCAAGCGTGTGACCGTCAGCGTCCAGTACCTGCCCGCTGAGAGTGACGACAGAGTCCTCGTCGACCAGTCCGCTGACTGAGAGTGCACCCGCGGAGCTCATCGCAGGATCTCCCACGCGTTCGTGTACACGTCCTTGTGGGCGAGCTTTGAGGCAGCTGCTTCGTCGAGCAGAACCGTGACGCTGGGGTGCATCTGGATGATGGACGCCGGCCAGAGAGCCGAAACGCCACCCTCGATCATCGCTGCAACCGCGTCAGCTTTGCCTTCTCCGGTGACGATCATCAGCAGGTGCTTCGCGTCCATGATCGTGCCCAGGCCCTGCGTCATGCAACGGGTCGGAACCTGGCTCATGTCGCCGTCGAAGAACCGAGAGTTGTCTTCGCGAGTCTGCTTGGTCAACGCATCAACGTGCGTGCGCGACACCAGCGAACCGCCCGGTTCATTGAAGCCGATATGACCGTCTGAACCGATGCCGAGGATCTGCAGGGTCACGCCACCGGCAGCCTTGATTGCCTCGTCATAACCCTTCGCTGCAGCCTCAAGATCGTCGGCGAAACCGTTGGGAACATTGAGGTTTTCTTCGGTCAGGCCGGTCTTGTCATCACCGACGAGCTCGCGGGACAGGACCTTACGGTAGCCCTCCGGATGGTCCTCGGCAATACCGACATACTCGTCAAGCGCGAACGCCTTGAAATCCGTCAGAGAGAACGTCCCCGCTGCATGAGCATCGCGAATACGAGCATAAAGAGCCAAGGGAGTAGAACCCGTAGCAACGCCCAGCGTCTTCACGTCGGCGACCGACAGGACATCAATCAATTCCTTGATAGCGACGTCTGCAACTTCGTCAGCCGTCTTAAAAATACCGATCTGCATGGTGTGGGACTCCTTTGATGACCTAAGTGCGTCTTTTAACCGGTGACATCAGTTTATGATTTGGACGATTATCGCGGAATACGTTCACCGCATGTACGAAGCGCGGTGGAATTATGTCCATAACGTAACGCCGATCATGCCACAGGAACCGGCGACCACAACAAACCCCGCCATTCGTTGAAATGGACTAGCCTCCAAAAGTTGGACTGGTTTAATTCTAGGCGGTTAGCGCTTCAAGGGCGGAGACGGCGGGATTCGAACCCGCGGTACGCTTCAACACGTACACACCCTTAGCAGGGGTGCGCTTTCAGCCACTCAGCCACGTCTCCAGTACGGAAGTACCCACTAATCCTAACGGGTTTCGATGCCGTGAGGGAAATTGGCGCATCGAAATCACATTACGAAAGCATTGGCACTCCCCGATGGAGAGAACTCGGCTCAGTCGAGCCGAGTTCTCTCCTCCTCAGGAACGTTCAACTGTTACGAACGTTCAACCGTTACCGAGTCTTCATCCTTGCGACGACGAGATGTCAGTGCACCAACACCCGCTAGAGCAATAAGCACTACCAGCACCGCCCCATCGACGACATACGAGGTGCACAAAAAAGTGTCGCGACATTGCACACACAATGTCGCGACACATATCAGAGCGGAGGGCGAGGGATTCGAACCCCCGGTGCCATTGCTGACACAACGGTTTTCAAGACCGTCACCTTCGGCCGCTCGGTCAGCCCTCCAGTGGGATTCAGAGTACATGAAAAACATTCAAAACTCAGAACCGAACAAACACCTGGGGCCGCGGAATGTATCACGATGACACAATCCGCGGCCCCACGGTCAGCGAGAAGATCAGTCAAGCGTGGCCGGCCTCGTCAATCAGTAACGGAACCAACACCCAACTGAGATTCTCAGTGGCGGAAGTGGAACAGGTTCCACGACTTCTTATCCGACGGTGCCTCTTCCGGATGATCCAACAGTCCGCGCGACAGGGAGGACGCGTAGGGCGGCCAGAGCGGAACTCGGACGGCAAGCATCGCCTGAACAGCGTGGTACACATCCCAGCGCGACGACTTCGCTGCAACAACGGACTGGTTGTGCGCGTCGAGGCGACGAACCCAGCGTCCCGGCTGAGAAATCAGATAGTCATTAGCGAAATCAAGGAAGGAACGGTAGCAGTGTTCAAAGTGCTCAACCTCGCCGGGAGTGACACCATCATCCAGGTAGGCACGACGTAGGGACGCCGCCGCGGTAATGCCTTCACAGACAACCCACTGCTGGTGTTCATCTTCTCCCGGGACGGGCTCACCCATGCCATCAACGCAGGTGGCGAAACCGGGTTCGCCGTCGCAACGTCGCCAGCCATCAACGCGGGCGCGTTCGAATAGTTCGAGGCCCATTTCCATCAGATAGTCGGGCACGGTGCGATCCATAGAGCGTAGGCCGGCACGAATCTGCAGGGCAAGACGCGACCACTGCAGAGCATGTCCGGTGACGTAGCCGTGGTAGACGCGACGCCCGTCGGTCTGCCCCTGAGGTTCTCCGGTCAGCGCCCGCCATGAGTTGTCGTAATACTCGGGCAGGCGCCAGTTGTTCGCGGACGCTGTGTGATACGTGAAGGCCGCCATTGCCTCGGCGCGTTCGAGCCAGACGGGGTCGGTGGTCGCTTCGGCGGCAGCAAGATAGGCCTCGGCAGTGTGAAGCAGAGTGCCCATAGCGCGTACCGGCAACGCTTGCGTGAATGCTTCGTCGAATTGATCAACGACCAGGCCATTTGGTTCGATCCAGTGGCGTTCTTGGTCGTGGAGCAGGGTGGTCAGCAGTTCGTGGGCAGCTGGGCGGTTGGCAACCGTGGCCGCGGCAACACCAAGGATCACGTACGCGTTGTGATACTGCGACTTGTCACGGACGGCGTCATCCCACGGAACGCCGTGTCCGTCGGCGTCGGGTTCAGGCTTGATGGAGGTCCACATGCCACCATTGACGGGGTCAACGAAGTAGCGATTCATGCACTTGATGGCGTGGTCGGCGTAGCGACGTGTGCCAGGCAGGCCCATCAGAACACCCAGCGAAAAGACGTATGCCATTCGCGCGGTGACGGCAAGGTCGATGCTTCGGGTCGGGTCAGGTTCGCCCTGATCGGTCAGGTGCGCGAAGCCCGTGGGCACAATCGCCCCTTCTGCTTCGGCGATTAACGCTTGCATTTGGGCTGATAGCCACCTGTTGTGCTCAATAGAGTCGAACCACCCCACGAGGGCCTCCTGCATCATCTTCGTTGCATGGTCGCGTACGCGCACCGGCGTGACCGGCGTTACATATACTAGCGGTATTGGTGCCTCATCTGCGAATTCGGTTCACGAATACTGTCACTTTTCGCTTTTCATTCATCGACGAGGCCGGCTCCACTTACCTATTCATCTGCTCATTTTGTTTCGCCAGTCGAAAATGACTCCCCATTTCGGCGCTCGAGTGTCAAACTGTAACCATGCATGAAAGAGCTGGCACCATCGCCCTTCCAGAAGACCTCATTAACGTCGACGAGGTCGTTTCCGCTTACTACGACATCGAGCCTGATCCGGCCACTGTCGAACAGCGCGTCTCATTCGGTACGTCCGGTCACCGCGGATCGAGCCTGAATGGCACCTTCAATGAAGCACACATCGTTGCAACCACCGCAGCGATCATTGAGTACCGTGCAGCCCAGGGTTTTGATGGCCCGCTGTTTATCGGTCGCGATACCCACGCTTTAAGCGAGCCCGCCTGGCGCACTGCTCTTGAAGTTCTGGCTGCCGCCGGTGTGCGCGTGAAGATTGATGCTCGTAATTCCTACACGCCCACCCCGGCGGTTTCTGTTGCCATCCTTGGCGCCAATGGCGCGCCCAAGGCTCTGCGCACATCCGGCCCGGGCTTGGCTGATGGCATTGTTGTTACCCCGTCGCACAATCCGCCGCGCGATGGTGGTTTCAAGTACAACCCGCCTCACGGCGGTCCGGCTGATACGGACGCCACCGGTTGGATCGCGAACCGCGCAAACCAGATTCTAGAAGATGGCTGGCGCAAGGTTCCGCGCATCATCGGCACCTCGTTGTTCAACGATGAGCACCTGGAGAAGTTCGACTACTTGACCTACTACGTCGACCAGCTGGATACCGTCATTGATATTGACGCGATTCGTCGCGCCAATGTTCGTATCGGTGCCGATCCGCTGGGTGGTGCATCGGTTGACTACTGGGCAGCGATTGCTGAGCGTTACGACCTGGATCTGACGGTTGTGAACCCGACCGTTGATCCGGCATGGCCGTTCATGACGCTGGACTGGGATGGCAAGATCCGCATGGACTGCTCGTCCGAATACGCAATGGCCTCCCTACGTCAGGTAATGACGCCGGACGCTGATGACAAGACTCCGTATGACATTGCTACCGGTAATGATGCTGACTCAGACCGTCACGGCATCGTCACCCCCGACGGTCTGATGAACCCGAACCACTACTTGGCAGTTGCGATTGAGTACCTGTTCACACACCGCCCGAATTGGCCGGCGGATGCTGCGATCGGCAAGACCCTTGTTTCGTCGTCGTTAATTGACCGCGTTGCTGAGCACATCGGCCGAAAGCTGATCGAGGTTCCGGTTGGCTTCAAGTACTTCGTCCCCGGTCTACTTGATGCGTCGGTCGCTTTTGGTGGCGAGGAATCTGCCGGAGCTTCCTTCCTGCGCAAGGATGGCACGGTCTGGTCGACGGATAAGGATGGCATCATCCTTGCTCTGCTGGCTTCCGAAATCACGGCTGTCACCGGTAAGACGCCATCGCAGTTGCACGATGATCAGGTTGCTCGCTTCGGTGCTTCGGCATACGCCCGTATTGACGCGGTTGCAAACCGTGAAGAGAAGGCAAAGCTTGCAGCCCTGTCGTCTGACGACGTGACTGCAACGGAGCTTGCTGGCGAGGCCATCACTGCGAAGCTGGTGCGCGCCCCGGGTAACGACGCTGCGATCGGTGGCCTGAAGGTGACGACCGAGTCCGCATGGTTCGCCGCTCGCCCGTCCGGCACCGAGGACGTCTACAAGATCTACGCCGAGTCCTTCAAGGGCGCTGAGCATCTTGCCCAGGTCCAGGAGGCCGCGAAGAAGGTTGTGTCTGACGCCCTTGGCTAAGTCTGAGTAGCAAGACATTCGCTTGACGAGGCCGGCGGGATTCACCAGAATCCCGCCGGCCTCCTGTGTTGCGAAACCGATCTGACCCAGCAGGGATACTCACCGCCACATGGGCTAAGAAGGCACAGCTCAGTAGCCTCGTTAAGAACGGCCTTGCCGTGACAGCTTCGTCCCTGCTATCAGCCGTGCGAATCCTTAAAACCATGCCTACCGACACCTACATAGAAAACGCCTGGAAACAAGCCAGACTGAAACACCAAACCGATGGAATTATCCCAAAATGGGCAGACGTCATCGCATGGAGCGAACTACACCACTCCACCCCCTACAACAACACCTGGGACTACCTCCCCAACACAATTTGTCCTTTAACCCTGGATTTTCCGGCACGATTATTAACCCTGTCGTGGATCGTTGCGCTGAAGAATGTTGCTGCTAGCAAGCGCTCTTGTAATAGATATAGGACTGCCCTCGTTGTTGAGAACCAACAGCGAGGGCAGTTGATTGGTCTAGGAGTGGCGTTACAGGCTCATGTCCACAATTGGGTGGCCTTGGATCTTTTGGTCGCGTAGCGCCTTGTAGCCTTCGTCAGCTTGTTCAAGTGAGAACTGCTTAGAGACGATCTCCTTGTAGTTAATGACGCCTTCAGAGGCCAGCTCAACTACCGCAGGTAGGTCTTGGCGGGTGCGTGCGCCGTATGAGCCGAGGATGGATTGGGAGCGGCGTACCGTGCGGTTAATCTCCACTCCTGCGGTCTGCACGCCAGCGCCCAAGCCGATGGGTACTATGCGGCCGCCGTCAGCAAGCGCATCCGCGTGTGAGGCCTCGAAACCGGCCACGACAACTTCGTCAACCACGCCATAAGTTACGTCGAAAGGGCCAACAGGGAACCTTCGAGGTCACCGAATAGGGGTGAGCAACCCCTCCATGAGGCCAGTTCACCACATCGCTAGAATGCAAAGGTGTTCAAGTCATACGCGGAAGTTCTACGCCTCAACAGCGCATGGAAATTCTCGATCTCCGGGCTCATCCTGCGACTGCCCATGTCGATGATCGGTATATCCATCATCCTGCTGATCAAGGCAACCTACGGCAACTACACCCTTGCCGGCCTAGTATCCGCCGTGAACATCATCGCGACAGCTCTGGTCGCACCCACGCTGTCCCGATTGGTCGATCAATACGGCCAAACAAAAATCATGGTGCCATCCCTGATCATTTCTGTCGCTAGCGTGTCCGGCATGCTTGCGGTCGCACTGCTTCATGCGTATCCCGGCCTCGTCTGCCTTTTCGCGGCACTTGCCGGAGCTACCTGGGGATCCCCTTCCGCGCTCGTCCGCTCACGCTGGGCAAAAACCGTACGACGCCCCAGCCAACTCACCACCGCATACGCCTACGAATCCGCGATGGACGAAGTCGTCTACACGCTCGGCCCCGTACTCTCGACAGTCCTGGGCACCGTTTTCCACCCAGCACTCGGCATCATCCTGATCGTCGTCTTTGTCCTCATTGGAGGCCTCGGATTCTTTAGCCAGCGCGCAACCGAACCTGAACCCTCGCCTCGACCCACCGGTCACCGCCGTTCATCCGTGATCCGTACACCTGCCGTCATTGTCCTCGCCCTTACCTACGTCGGCGCTGGCATGATGTTCGGAGCAAACGACGTTGCCGTCGTCGACTTCGCGGACGCACTCGGCCACCCGGCAATGTCGGGCGTCCTGCTCGCACTCTTCTCGCTAGGATCAATGTTCGCTGCGCTCGTCTATGGTTCGCGCACCTGGCAAGCCCCCATGTGGAAGCTCTACGCGATCGGCGTCTTCGCACTCGCCATCGGGTCAAGCACGTACCTTCTGGCACACTCACTCCCCGTCATGGCCGTCATCATGCTGATCGCAGGCGTCGCATGCGCGCCCACCATGACGAACGTCAATATGATCGTCGCGCGAGTCGTCCCCTCTGAATCCCTCACCGAAGGACTCACCTGGATGTCGACCTCCCTCAACCTCGGCTTGTCCATCGGATCAGCGCTTGCCGGCCCTGCCGTGGACGCGCGCGGATCGCACGGCGGATATCTGTTCATGGTGGTCGCAGCCTGGCTAATGGTGCTGGTTATGCTGGCTGGACTGAAGATCGTGCGTAATGCGACGAGTGGCGCAACCTCGACTGCCGAAGTGGCACCCGTGCCGGACGAAAGCAACACCCCCTCCGCGTCAGGCCATGCAACGCAGGAGCAGGGCGCAGACGGACAGTAAAGCTTCAACTGCGCATTGCTTGGACCTACACGTACTGCACCTAGGGCGACGGATCTGGGGTTTTCAGGGCAAAAATGTCGCGTCAGGTGCAGCCGGGAACAGAAAACCCGCCTCCGCGTCGCACCAACTACACCCCACGCGACGAAACCAAGCCCTCAGACACTAATCCGTCGCGTCAGGTGTAGCCCGGAGCAGACACGAACAAATTGCCCCGACAAGGTGCGCACAAGCTCCCAAACAGCCTAAAGATTGCTTGATCCGCGCAACACTCATGGTTTGACCTCACCTAAGCAGGCGCGGCCTCGTACCACGAGCGAACCCGCACGCCTGCCACCAACACACGACTCTTCCGACCCGAATACCAACCACCACGAGGGGTGCTCACACGCCCCCATCCCGAACAAGTTTCCATCAAACCACCACCTCTCCCATAGCCCACAGAGAACCCCCACTTCACAACCTAAGACCAGAGTTATCCACAAAATGCAGAAAACATCTCTTATCCACAAGTACCTACTTCGCACACAACACTATTTCAGCAACATAAGGATCATGAGTGCAGATCCGCCAACAAGAAGGGGGGGGGGAGGAGATGGCACCGCACATTAACGGAGCACTCGTTTCACACTTCCTGATTCAAACTGGGCGAGGTGTAAGAAGACCCTCGACTGGGACGATTCTCATCGCACGTAGCATCCACCTCAAAACCGAAGTCTTTGAGCTCTTCACCCTGCCTTATCAGCGCAAACAAATCATAGAAATCGCCCGAACGCTGGCGGTATTGATACGACACCCAAATCTCATGGCCATAGGCCGAAGCGCGGCACTCCTTAGAGGGCTATCCTTTCCTCAGCCACTTGACGGAAGCACACCCGCCATCGAACTAGCCGACCTCCACAAACACAAGCGCAGAGCACAGGTCCTACCCGCGGTTATCTTCGAAGGTCAGGTCATTTCTGAAAGCACACGAGCCTTGGTCCGCTCCGGTGCTTTTACCTCGACACAAGCCGAACAACGCGGATCATTTTGGGTTCAACAACCCATAGACATGATTATTTCTGCGGCATGTATCGACGGAAAAGAACAAGCATTTGTGCTGGCCTGCACGGGTTTACGACACCTACTTCGGATAGGTTGGTACGACCATGCGACAAAAGAAGCCACCGAGCAGACTCGCCGGCGTCTCCTGCAACGCCTTGAAACTGAAAGAGACTCGGGAACCAAAATCCGACGAGCACGTTGGATTCTTCAAAACGCAAACCCTGGATGTGAGTCTCCTGGTGAAGCACTCATGCTGTACCAACTGCTCAGCGCAGGAATTGGCGGCTGGGAAACCCAATATCACGTCACTATCAACGAGTTGCATTACTTCCTCGATCTCGCACTACCCGATCTCATGATTGCGTTTGAATTCGACGGACGAGCGAAATACGGCAATACATTGGAAGAAGTCCACCGCTCTGAAGAGGAAGAACGTCGACGACAGCGCGTACTCGAATCCCTCGGATGGACAATCATCCGAGTCCGATGGACTGACCTCTATCACCCCGAGCAATACATCGGAGAATTCAAGGAGCGTTGCGCAAGGCATGGATACAAACTTCCTTACTGCGCCCCGCCACGGCGATCTCACTGAGAATAATGAGAATAATGAGAGCAGTCTAAGACGAGGTGACTTCGCAACCAGTGCCGATGAGATTCGGCGGGCTTGGGAGTATGTGGTGACATCCAGGTGTTCTGTTGCACTAGTTGCTAGCATCTGACGACGTTTGCGGAGATCCGGTGGCGTCGCGTGGCACGTACTGCACCTAGGGCGACGAATCTGCGGTTTTCAGGGCAAAAGTGTCGCGTCAGGTGCAGTCGGGGCCAAGAAACCCGCCTTACCACAGCACCAACTACACCCCACGCGACGGAACCACACAATTCAGGGCAAAAATGTCGCGTCAGGTGCAGTTGGTGCCAAGAAACCCGACCGTAGCCACTGCCACAACGCAGGAGCAGGACGCGGACGGGCAGCAAATCGGGCACAATGGAAGCTAACCCTCAGGAGATACATGTTCGCCGAACCGCTTATCGATGACGAAACCCCGTCATTTCTGCTCGCACTGACCTCGTCAGTTGGCGAGGCGAGCTCCCGTATCCTCGCACGTGCATTGGAAGAGTGGGGCTTCATCCCCGGCATTGTCGGGTTCGGTGGCCACGGCTCCACGCGTAGAGCGCGCATCCTGGGGCGCGTAATCATGGAACGCACCGCCGACCAGCGTTCGTGGCTGGTCGAGCGACGCGGGTGGCGTCAGTTCTTTGATGCCCAGGTTCCTCGTCAGCCTGTTCTGGTCACGGTTGGTCGCCAACGTCGAATTACTTTCGCTGATCGCGGTGGCTACATTGACCTGACCGTCGAGGGGCATGGTCTGACGCCGGGCTGGCATGACGCGTGGATTCAGGTTCTACACGAGGGGGATCTTCATACCCTAGGCATCGGCGAGGGCGAGAGCCTGACAACGCAAGATGCCCTCCGCCTGTCGGGGCAGACGGGACACGGGTCGCAGAGGATCCGCGCGGGGAAGCCCGTTCGCGTTTCCCTACGCATCGCTGGTGATAACGAAAAGTTTGGCGTCGTGTCTGACATTGATGACACGGTGATGGTGACGATGCTCCCGCGTTTGCTCACTGCCGCGAGGCATTCCTTCGTTGACCGTGTGTCGTCGCGAGAGGCTGTTCCTGGGATGGCGGGCTTCCTGACGTGTTTAGCGGACATGGCGCACCGCCAAGCTTCGGCTGAATCGACAGTCCCCCAAGCTTCGACTCACACGCAAGCCACCCACCCCCAAACCAAAGGCAAGCAAACTCCCGTAACCTCAGCTGACCCGCAAACCCCCCAGACTTCCGCCGACTCCCAGCACGAGGCGTTGCACGCCCCTCTTATCTACCTGTCGACGGGCGCGTGGAATGTTGTGCCCGCACTTCGCGACTTCCTGGGTCGCCTGAATTACCCGCGTGGCGGGTTCTTGATGACGGATTTTGGGCCGTCGAATACGGGTTGGTTCCGCTCGGGTTTTGAGCATAAGCGTCGAGAGTTGCGAAGGCTTGCTCGGATGTTCCCGTCGATGAAGTGGTATTTGGTTGGCGATGATGGGCAGCGCGATCCGGAGATTTACGCTGAGTTCGCGCGTGAGCATCCTGAGAATGTTGCGGGGATTGCGATCCGCTCATTGTCGGAGATTGAGCAGTTCATGTCGCACGGTACTTTCGAATGTCTGTATCCGGATGCGTTGCGCACGGTGCCGAGTTCGATTCCGGTGTGGTTCGGCTCAGATGGGGACGCGTTGGGGGAGCATTTCCGTTCCGTGTTCTAGGGTGCTGGGGTACGAGGCCGCGCCTGCTGAGGTGAGGTCAACCATGAGTGTTGCGCGGGTCAAGCAATCTTTGGGCTGTGTGGGAGCTTGTTTGTACCTTGTCGGGGCGATGTGTTTGTGTCTGCTCCGGACTGCACTTGGTGCGACATTTTCGCGCCAAAGGGCTTGGATGTGTCGCGTGGGGTGTAGGTGGTGCCGTGGTAAGGCGGGTTTTCTGCTCCCGGCTGCACCTGAGGCGACACTTTGCCCTGAAAACCGCAGATCCGTCGCGCTAGGTGCAGTTCGTGTAGTTCCAGGCACCGCGCAGACGTAGCTTTACTGCCCGTCCACGTCCTGCTCCTGCGTTGCATGACCCAACGCGGATGGAGTGTTGCTTTCCTCCGGCACAGGTGCCACGTCGACGGTCGAGGAGGCACCGGACTCAGGGGTTTCGCCCGATTATCCGGACTGGCCAGACTGTGCGCCGGACTGGCCAGACTGTGCGCCGGACTGGCCAGACTGTGCGCCGGACTGCCCGCCGTTTGCGATCCGCTCAAGATCATCGTCAGACAGGGGCAGGCACTGGGCAGGAGCTGTAAGAGCATCGGTGGAGTTGAGGATTTGCTGGATTTCATCAGCATTCAATGCACCGTCATAGAACGTGCCCAGCAGAACGGTGACAGATTTGTCGGTTGCGTCGGTCAGGATGACCTTCGAGTTCGGGAAGAATCGCGCGACCGTGTATGCGTCAACAACGCCAGCGATGCCGGTATCAATTTCAACAGTTCCAGCGTATTCGGTGGAATAGTTGCCCGGTTCAGCGGGAGCGAAGCCTGCTGCGGTCAGCATTTCTGTTACCTCAGAGGCTATGCCTTGACGCGACGTGGTGTTCAGAACTTGGACTTTCACCGATGCGGGGTCAACCGGGAGTGTTTCTTCCGGTGGGCACGGCACTTTACCGCTGGTGGCGAACTTTTCTGCTTTCGAGAAGGAGTTGCCGAAGGGAACTGGAACAATTCCCGTCAGGACCAGCGCGCTGAGCAATGCAAGAACAAGCATGACGACGATCGTCACGGCGAACGTCACGTTTTGGCGACGCTGGCGTTCTTGAAGGAAGCGCTGACGAGGGCTAAGTGCGGGATGCGGTTGACTCACGTCTTTAACCTACTCGAAAAGTGCCCGATTCGGCGGGTTCGCAACACAACTATGGTCTGTCGTACGTTCGCTTTTGAAAGCCGAAGTGCAGTTTCGTCCAGAAAGAGTAGCGTGTTAGGGAAAGCTAACTGTGTGAAAGGACCACGATGGGTTTCCTCTCTGATGACCTGCTTGCTCGTATTCACGAGCGCGCTACCGTTCACGACCAAGAGAACACGTTCCCGACAGATGATCTGGCTGACCTGCGCGACGCTGGTTACCTAGCCGCTTTTGTTCCGAAGGAATACGGTGGCGCTGGCCTGAGCCTCGTCGAAATTGCAGCGGAGCAGACGCGACTTGCGAAGGCAGCTCCGGGCACGGCGCTTGGCATCAATATGCACCACATCATCGTGGGCCTCGGCCGTCACCTCGTGCGCAACGGAAACGATCGCGGCGAACTGATCCTGCGCGACGCGGCTGCCGGTGAGCTTTTCGGTTTCGGCATTTCCGAGCCGGGCAACGACTTGGTTCTTTTCGGTTCGATCACGAAGGCGACGCCGGATGGCGAGGGTGGCTACTCGTTCGAGGGTACGAAGGTCTTCACGTCTCTTGCTCCCGTGTGGACGCGCTTGCTGACCTTCGGTCGCGATGATTCGAGCGAGGACGGCCCACACTCGGTGTTCGGCATCATGCACCGCGAAGATGGCGGTTTCACGATCAAGGATGATTGGGACACGCTCGGTATGCGTGCAACCCAGTCGAATACGACGATCCTCGAGGGTGCTCACGTGCCCGCTGATCGTATTCTGACTCGTTGCGAGCCCGGCCCGTCGAAGGATCCGGTTGTTTTCGGCATCTTCTCGAACTTCGAAATTCTGCTGGGCGCCACCTACCAGGGCGTGGGTGAGCGTGCGGTTGAGGTCGCTGCCGAACACGTGAAGACTCGCACGTCGGTGAAGAACCAGACGGTCTACTCGAACGATCCGGATATTCGTTGGCGTATCGCCGAGGCCGCGTTGGCAATGAACGCGGTTGGCCCGCAGATCCGCGAGCTTGCTCGCGACATTGATGCCGGTGTTGACCGTGGTCCGATCTGGATGCCACAGTTGTCGGCGGCAAAGAATGCTTCCGCCGAGGCCACTCTTCGCGCAGTTGAGCAGGCAATTCGCGCGTGCGGTGGCTCGTCCTACTACAACCGTCACGAGCTGTCTCGCCTCTACCGTGATGCTCTCGCCGGCCTCTTCCAGCCATCGGATCAAGAATCACTGCACGGCGCGTGGGCGAACGTGGTCCTTGGCCCGATCGAAAAGTAAGGCTCACCTCGACACAAGCGGGAAGACTACGCGGATCAGCCAGTCGGTGCAGATAGTCCAGTTCGCAGTTTTCCCCAATTGACGAGGCCGGCGCCCCTCACACCACGACAGTGTGTGAGGGGCGCCGGTGCGTTTCAGGGGTGCGAGCCTATGAGGCGCTCGCGTGTTCCCTACTCGCGTGTTCCCTAGTTGTGGCACTCAGACATGGAGTTCACTGGTTCCAGATGAACTGGGACGGCAGGATTTCACCTTTGGTATCGAACATCCAGCCTTCGCGAGCAATAGCGAAGGACTTGCCGGAAATCGTGTTCCAGCAGGAGATACCGTCTTGAGTTGAGATGCAGGCGACATTTCCGTTCTTCACGTACGAACCGTACGCGAGGGAGCTGATGTATTTGCCGTTCATCGGCGGGGCAATGTTGGCGCAGGCATAATTCGTGTTCTTGGAGTCGACAGTGAAGAGTGCGCCTCGGTTGTCACCACACACCTCATACCCGGCCGCGCCAGTCCAGTGGGTTTCATTGATCTGGCAGGAAACCATGTCTCCGCCAAGAGTGCAGATGATATTACCGGACGGAGCTGAGAACGTATCAGCAACCTCGGCGCTTGACGGTGCCGGATACTTTTCTTTTACCTCTGGCTTGGCCGACTGCGGTTGCTCGGGAGTTTGCGTCTGCGAATGTGTCTGAGCCGACTGCGTCATTGAATCAGCGGACGTGTCGCTCGACGAACCTGAATTAAACCAACCGGCGAATGCTCCAGCAACTCCAATAGCAAGAACGATCGCGATCACCGCCAGGAGGGCCAGAATGATCACCAGTGATTTGTTCGTGGAGTTCTTTGCAGGCTGCATTGGCACCTCCTGAACGGGGTATTGTCCCTGATAGTTCATGGACTGTTGGTATCCCTGTTGCGGGATTGCACCTGCGGGCATGTAGCCGACGGGCATCTGCCCCTGAGTGGGCATGGTGGATTGGGGGTGCGTCGGCGCATACGCTGGCGTTTGCGCATATTGAGTTCCCTGATCCACTGCGGGGAATGAATCTGTTTCGCTTGCCTGAGGGTCATTCACCGTGGGGAGTACCGTCGTATGATCGCCATCTTCGGCATTCACGGTCGATTCTGGGAAGATGCTTTGACGGACGGGGGTTTCTTCGACTTGTTCGGGCGCGGGTTGTTCTGCGTCAATACCTTCGCTGGCAATCGCGTCAGAATCAGCATCGGGAGCAGTGTACTCAGCTATCTGCTGCGACTCGACGGCGACCTCTTCGGTTTCTCCAGTTTCGGGCTCTTCTGCATCAGCCTGTTCGGATTCGTCTTCTTCAGTTTCCGTAACCTCAGACACCGGTTCGTCAACTGCCAGTTCTTCGGACGTAGCTACGACGGTCTCGGGCTGAAGGGTGACGTGGTCAACCGTGGTTTCTGGCTCTTCTTCGACCTGAGTAGGCTCAAGAGTAACGTCCTTTGCCGGCTCGTGTACCTGAGTTTCCAGCTGTTCAATCGCATCAACAAACGTTTGGGTTGACGCATCGGTCGGCTGAGCCGTAGGTGCGCTAGCTGGCACAGCCCCCGCATCGAATGCGCGACGCTGTGCGACTGCGGCTACAACCTCTGGATTGCCAAGTGACTCCATCCAGTCAAGCAGGCCTGCGTAGGCATTCGGGTGGGCTGCGATTGCTGTATGCAAGTCTGGACGCACCGCAGCAATCAGACGAAGATCCTCTGCGCTGGTGTTGGGGTCCGCGACAGCGAGTACCGCATCGGGAGCATTTTCAGGCGTAGCCATGGCATTCCTTCATATCTTTGACAAGAGTTGTCTTGCGACCATTGCGCTTGTGCAATCCACTCTAGCGTTCACCATGGGCCAATCGCGGTGTTCGTGCACGTGAAACGATCTGCATTCACCTCATGTCCGCTCTATGAAGGTACGTCACCGACAGCTAGGGCATTCAAGCAAGCCGGCGCGTGAAGGTTTCAAAGCCGAGCGCCTCGCACGCATCCGCGAGCGCCAGTACTTGCTCATCCCATCCCGCTTGTTCGGCGACGAAGGTATCGGGGGTTCCTTGGGCGCGAGCCTGCTGGAGCGCGAACGAGGCTACCCCGCGCTCTTTGAGAGCGAGAGCGACATCCAATCCATCCCCCGGCCCTCCGGGGTAGACGGTCAGTCGGACCTCGTAATCAACTCCGGCAACGACAGGCGTAACGTGCGCGCGGGTCCCGGCCTCGTCCCCCACGACTCGGCTGGCGTGCGCACCGCGACGCGCATCATCGGCGTATTCGAGCAGGATGTCGAGGGCTTCCCACGCTTTTTCTCCGCTGGCGGGGCGGGCGACGACGGACGGGTAGTTCTCGGGGAGTGCCTTGATATCCAGGCCGACCCAGTCGACGAGCCCTTCTTCGAGGAGGGTGCGAAGGCGCGCGGGATAAGCGCCCGCGGTGTGCAGTCCGACGGCAAATCCTAGGTCTCGAACACGTCGCATTGCGGGGATGAGCGCCAACTGACGTGTCGCTTCCCCGCCAGAGAAGACGACGCCGTCAAGTAGGTCGTGCCGTCGCGCGAGTAGGCGTTCCAAAGCATCCCACGCGACGACGCCCGGGATTCTCGGGTCGAGGATCGCACAATTCTGACAGTACGCGCACTCCCACGGGCACCCCTGGCAGAAGACGGACGCGACGAACTTTCCCGGCCAGTCCACCGTCGACATGGGGACAAGTCCCGCGATTTGCAGGTCGTCGGGGGTAAATTCACGAGGCCCGGAAGCGAGCGTCAGACCGATTTGACCAGTGTTCACCGCTCGCCAACCGGCGGGAACGCAGACACCAATTCGCCGTGGTGGGAAGCGGCATCCTCGCTGAACATTGTGCGCTCAGCGTATTCGCCCTTCTTGCCGATATTGAAGGACTGGACTGGGCGGAAGTAGCCCATGACGCGGGTCCAGACCTCGCACTGCTGGGGCTCGCGATCCGGGTGGGCGGCGGCGCACTTTTCGCACGTCTCATGCTCGCCAGCCAAGTAGCCGTGAACAGGGCAAATGGAGAAGGTCGGCGTGATCGTGATGTACGGGACCTTGAACGCAGTCAGGGAACGGCGAACCAATTCCTTGCACGCTGCGCCGGACGAAATACGCTCACCCATGTACAGGTGCAGAACCGTGCCACCCGTGTACTTCGACTGCAGGACTTCCTGATCCTCCAAAGCCTGGAAGGGGTCGTCCGTGTAGGAAACGGGAAGCTGGGACGAGTTCGTGTAGTACGGCTCGGTCGCGGTTCCCGCCTGCAGGATGCCCGGGTAGCGCTTGCCATCTTCCTTCGCGAAACGGTAGGTCGTACCTTCAGCCGGCGTCGCTTCGAGGTTGTAGAGGTGGCCTGTGGCTTCCTGAAGCTCCACCATGCGATCGCGAATATGGTCGAGGATGCGGACGCACATGTCGAAACCGCGTTCATCGGTCAGGTCGTAATCGTCGTGGCTGAAGTTTCGGACCATCTCGTTCATGCCGTTCACGCCGACCGTTGAGAAGTGGTTGTCTAGGCTTCCCAGGTAGCGACGAGAGTACGGGAACAGACCGCGATCCATGTGGAACTGGATCGTTTCGCGCTTCAATTCAAGGGACTGTGAGGCAAGGTCAATGAGGTGATCGAGTTCAGCGATGAGGGCTGCTTCGTCACCGGCGAAACGGTAACCGAGACGCGCCATGTTGATCGTCACCACGCCGATTGAACCCGTCAATTCTGCCGAGCCAAACAGACCGTTGCCGCGCTTGAGCAGTTCGCGCAGGTCAAGCTGCAGGCGGCAGCACATCGAGCGGATCATGTGCGGGTCAAGGTCGGAGTTGATGAAGTTCTGGAAGTAGGGCAGGCCGTACTTCGCCGTCATTTCGAACAGGCGATCCGTGTTCGGCGTATCCCAATCAAAATCCGGGGTGATGTTGTAGGTCGGGATCGGGAAGGTGAAGACGCGACCGTCGGCGTCACCACCGGTCATGACCTCGATGAAGGCCTGGTTGATGAGGTCCATTTCATGCTGGAGCTCGCCGTAGGTGAAATCGCAGACCTCGTCGGCGATCAGCGGGTATTCCTCTGCCAGGTCATCCGGGCACGTCCAGTCGAAGGTGAGGTTCGTGAACGGGCACTGGCTACCCCAGCGCGACGGAACGTTGAGGTTGTAGATCAGTTCTTGCATGCACTGGACGATCTCGTCGTACTCCATGTTGTCCAGGCGGACGAAGGGCGCCATGTAGGTGTCGAACGAGGAGAACGCTTGAGCGCCGGCCCATTCATTCTGCAGGGTGCCAAGGAAGTTCACGATCTGGCCGCATGCGGAAGAGAAGTGTGCGGGCGGGCCGGAAGCAATCGCACCACCCACACCGTTGAAGCCTTCCTGGATCAGGCGCTTCAGCGACCAGCCTGCGCAGTAGCCGGCGAACATGTCGAGGTCGTGGATATGGTAGTCACCCCGGCGGTGCGCTTCGCCAATTTCGGAGGTGTAGACCTGTTCGAGCCAGTAGTTCGCAATGATCTTGCCGGCTGAATTCAGGATCAGGCCACCGAGCGAGTATCCCTGGTTCGCGTTTGCGTTGACTCGCCAGTCAGAACGGTCGAGGTATTCGTCGACAGTTCCCAGCGCATCAACGTCATAGCGCAATTGGGTGCTGGTGTTTTCCGCGAGCGGGGATAGTGTGGATGGCGAGGCTTTTTCAGGGGCGTTCATTGGTTGACCTTTGGCGATTCTTCGTTGAGGAAAAGCTCTGACCAGTGGAAACGGTGCGTTCCCAACGGTCAGACACGAACGCAAACACTACATCTAGTGCTTGCGCGAAACGCTCACCACTATATGTAGTTGCTCAAGTGAAATCGAGTCTCTTTGACGCAACACGCCCTAGTATCTTTCGATCACGACACACACCAACGCAAAAACGGGACCAACGTCCCGATCGTCGTTTTGAAGGCGGGCGAGTGTCGACTCTAGGCACGCGCCGGATAACACAAATTAGCGTTCGTTCCCACTGAGTGAATCGACCTCATCAATGACCCAGCCGGAAATCACAACAACCCACAGTGTGCCCGCGATAGCCAGAATGCGCGCGCGACTGGGAGATTCTTCAAGGAACTCGGCGAAGCCGTATCCGGACGGTCCGGGGTTTGCGACCGCTGACACGTCTACGCCCGCAAGCGCCACAACTGTCAAGATCGAGGCAACGATAAAGCCAATCACCAAGGCCATTGCGACGTACGTGCGCATCCCGCCGATATGTCGTGTGCGGTGTTCAATCGGCGCCAATGCCAGCGCCCAGGCGCCACAAATCAGGAACGCGACAACGACGTCCGCGATCCGGTGCCACGCTGAGATCATCACCGATATCCCCATCAGGGCAGTCCACACCCAGCCAACCCACGCTGAAGGTGCGCGAAGCCACGGTGGCGCAACCATGACCAGAGCAAGCGCGATCGCCATGGCAACTGTTGTATGCCCAGATGGCAGGGAGTTTGCAACGTCTGTTGTCACGCCGAGGTTTGGCCGATCCAGCAGGTATTTTGCGATCTGAGTTGTTGCGTTAGCCCCGATCACGACAAACATTGCTCGACCCGCCAATGTTGGGCGACGACGGATCACTGCCACAACAAACACGATTGCGCCGACGATGATCATCACGGGAACAGATGCAATGGATGTGATCAGATGCGTCAGGTTGCCTGCGCTGTCACTCCAGCGGATCGCGGCTTCCATGAACAGGGTGTCCAGAGCCTGCCCAGCGGGCGTCGTGACGGCGACATAGCTGATAACAACTGCGCCGATCACACATGCGATCGCCGAAACGATCCTTCGACGAAGCCGGCGCGCATACCAGTGGCCCGTTGACGTCCCGCGGGCAGGTGCCTGGCTAGTTGGGGACGAGGCCGCGCCTGCTTGCGTGCCTCGTGGTCGATTGAGGCGCGATGGTTGAGGCTGGCGCGCTTGGGGAACGTTTGGGCGTTGCATACGCGTGTCACCTCTTCGTGCCTGTTGCCTTGAACTGTCCGCTTCATCTGGTGAAAGTGTCGAAGCAGGACTCTGGGACTGTCCGCACCATTTTCGTGGTCTATACAAGTAAACGGTACGCACATACCTTATCGATAACCCGCCCATATCCGCTGAACAGAGCGGGTCAGGCGTGAACAAGCGCGCTTGAACGCGCCGGCGTACGCATACTTCGATAGAGTAAACCAACTCTTTCGAACGTCGTTCGCCGAATCACGATCCGTGGCGATGGACGGCCTCGTTCCTTCATCTTCAGGAGAATCTGAATGCCCACGACGACGCCCGTCAACACCGAGCGGATTCGGCAGTTGCTTTCCGATCGCGATGTTTCGTTCGGGGAATACGGCGAGGCCGAACTCGCGATCCCGACGCGCAACGCCGTTTTCTTCTGGAATATGTCGAACCCGCAGGTGTTGCAGTTGCGTGCTCAGTGGCGAGGAATTGCCACCGACGACGCTCAGTTCACCGCACTGGTCAACGAGGTTTCGGCGTGCAACTCGTCGCGCATCCTGCCCAAGGCATACCTTGCTCCGCTCGAAGATGCCGGGAAGTTCGGCCTGATTGCCGAGTGCAATGTGGTCGCGTCGCAGGGGTTCACGAAGGCTCAGCTGGATGCGTTCTGGGAATCGTCGATGTCGATGATCCTGACGTTTATTACCGACTTGGAAGCAGCACTTCCGGAATTCATCACGTGGTCTGACGAGCTTGATATTCAGGAGGACAACTGATGAGCGCTCCCTTTGCCGTCCCAAACGATGATCAGACTCCCTACCCGATTACTTTCGACCGTCTGCTCAAGGCATTCTCAGATAAGAACTTCCAGTTGGAACAAGTCAGCGAAGGCCGTGTTGCCGGCGCCATGTTCGATACGACGCCATTCCTCATCATGCTGGATACGTCGAACCGTTTCATCACGATCCGCGCGATGTGGGCAGCCGACATTCCGCTTGCGTCATCAAGCCAGCAAGTTTTTGCCGCCGCAGATTCGTGGAACCGCGAAATGTACTTCCCGACCGTCTACTCAATGCCGGACGAGGATGGCAACCTACAGGTGTGCGCTGATTTCAGCATCGACACGATCGCCGGGATCTCGAACGACCAGCTGTCCGAAAACATTGACGCAGGTATTTCGACGGGACTGAAGGCAATCGAATACATGAAGCAGGCCGCCGAGCAGACTCTCGGTTGGACTGACCCACGCAAGTGAACGAGGTTCCCGCGTCGGGTATAGCCGGTCAATCCGGTGGTGAAACACCTGCGCGCACCGACGCCTCCTTCACCCCAATTCCGTCCCCGAATACCGGTGATCTTGCGCGTCTGCTGATGGATATCGGTGCGGGCGATGATCGTCTGATCGATATGCACGTCATCGAAGGGCGGGCCGAGCGCACCGCTGAGTGGCCCACCTGGGTTGCACTCGACGTTGTAGAAGCATGGAAAGCACGAGGTGCTCTTCGCCCTTGGTCTCATCAGGTTGAGGCGCTGGATTCCATCGCGTCCGGCAATGATGTTGTCCTCGCGACGGGCACAGGGTCTGGTAAGTCTGCACCAGCATGGACCCCGATCCTCTCTGATCTGGTGAACGCCGAAGACTCTGGGCGTATTTCGCAGATTCGTCGTCGCCCGACCTGCCTGTATATTTCGCCGACGAAGGCATTGGCCGCCGACCAAATGGCAAACCTGGGTGCGTTACTGTCAGCTGCGCCCTCTGATTCTGCTCTGCGTCAGGTTCGCGCGGTGACCGCAGACGGTGATACTCCGCGGGAAACAAAGGATTGGGCACGAGCCAACGCCGACATTATTGCGACGAACCCGGACTACCTGCACTACGTGATGCTCCCCGGCCACGAACGCTGGACGCGATTCCTGGCTTCCTTGAAATACATCGTCATTGACGAACTTCACCATTGGCGAGGCGTCGTCGGCGCACACATTTCGCTGGTCATCCGCCGTCTGCTCCGCATCGCGCACCATCTGGGTGCTGATCCGATCATGATCATGCTGTCGGCGACAATCCGCGATCCCGAGGCCGTTGGCCAAGCTATGACCGGACGCCCATGCATCGGCGTGACTCATGATGGTTCGCCCGCTTCAGACCACCAGTTGTTCCTCTGGCAGGGGCGCCTCGTCCCCGATGAGGCCGAAGTGGATATGAGCGCATTCTTGAAAGCGGTCGCAGGGGAAGAGACCGTTTTGGAAGCGCCGATGCGTCGCGTTTCTGCGCAGACCGAGGCCGCGTCCCTGACTGCCGCGATGATCGAAAAGGGCGCGAGTCTTCTGACATTTGTTCGTTCACGTGCGGGTGCTGAGTCGGTTGCTGCGCAGGTTCGGAATTCGCTCTCGTCCCATGGTTCGCCTCTGGCCGGGCGTGTTGCCGCGTACCGCGGTGGCTTTTTACCTGAGGAGCGTCGCGCCTTGGAATCAGCGTTGCGAAGCGGGCGATTGCGTGCGGTTGCCACCACGTCTGCTCTGGAGTTGGGGCTCGATATCTCCGGTTTGAACGCGACGGTAACTGCAGGCTGGCCGGGGACGCGCGCGTCGCTCTGGCAGCAGATTGGTCGCGCCGGGCGCGCAGGGGAAGCGGGCGTTTCTGTTCTGGTTGCGTCCGATAACCCGATGGATGAATACCTTGTTCACCACCCAGATCAGATTTTTGCCCCCGTCGAAGCAAACGTCATCGATGCCACCAACCCGTGGGTGTTGGCGCCTCATTTGTGTGCGGCAGCCTCGGAAATCCCGCTGTCACCCGAGCGCACAGATAGTGAAGACCTGGCGCTGTTTGGAGCCTCGTTCCCACTTCTTGCACGCCAGCTTGCCGACGAGGGCTACCTTCGCGAACGACCAACCGGCTGGTACTGGGACGCCACCCGTCAAGAGAGGCCCGCCGACCTGACTGACCTGCGAGGCGGGGCGGGAGACGTGCAGATTATCGACGCACGCACAGGCGCGGTGATCGGCACGATGGACGCCGGATCCGCAGATGCACACCTTTTTGCCGACGCGATTTACGTGCATCAGGGGCGGACGTACCACGTCGTGGAGTATTCGCCGATGACGAGCGCCGCGCCTGCCAAGGAAGCGCGAAGTGGCGGGGGCATGCCACGGGAGCGGAGTGCGGGCGCGCTCGCACAGCCGGCCGGTGATTCTTTTGGGGGCCAACCCGACGCCGGCACCTCGTCCGCTCGGCCTAGACCTATCTCTTACATCGCGCCACCGGCCCCTGAGGAGAAGCAACGGATTGCGCTCGTCGAAGAGGTCCGCACTCCTCTGCGCACGCGTGCCAAGCAACGTGTGTCCGTGTCGATCACGTCGGTTGACGACACGTGGACGTCCGACGATGGGCTTGTGACCTGGTCGTTTGGCAGTGTGGACGTGTCGACGCGCGTGACTGACTACGACCTGTTGCGCCTGCCGAGGCTTGAGTTCATTCGCAACATCGAGCTCCAGCTGCCAACGCATACTCTGCCAACGAAAGCGGTCTGGCACGAATTATCGCCGGCCGCTCAGGTGCAGTTGCGCGAATTAGGAATCGGGAACGAGGATCTGTCTGGAACGTTGCACGCGGCCGAACATACATCGATTGGGCTCCTGCCCCTTTTGGCTACGTGTGATCGCTGGGATTTGGGTGGCCTGTCAACCGCGGAACATGATGACACAGGTCTGCCGACCGTGTTTGTGCACGATGCGTTCCGTGGTGGAGCTGGGTATGCTTCCGCTGGATTTGAGAACGCAGGCAAGTGGATGCGGATGGTGCTTTCAACCCTGGAATCCTGCGACTGCGAGGACGGGTGCCCGAGGTGCGTTCAAAGTCCGAAGTGTGGGAATGGGAATGAGCCACTGTCGAAGGCTGGCGCCATTGTTCTGACGCGGTTCCTTGCCGAGCGTGCGCCGGGAGCCTGAAGCTTTTCTTTGTGCAACTGAGCTTTTCGAGAGTGTGGTCTGATCCTGGCAATACGCCACGTGATGGTGGCGTAGATGCTCCAAAGGGCCAAACCTTGCGGCTTGGCCCTTTAGAGCATCCCATCAACACAGAAAGAGTCTCCCGATAGCGTCTCCTCAACAATTCCGTCGGCAGTGACGAACCCTTGTGGTTCGTTCGCCGTATTCCTTTGTGATGACTATTAATGTAGACACCCAACCTGAGAAGACCACTGAATCTAGCTATGAAAATGCTGTGGGTTGAAGGCTATGGCTTGAAGGAGCAACCAAAACCGTCAGCCTCTACCCGCAACCAGATACTCACTGGGTACAACCACACATAAACAAGGTAGCTTAGATACCACAAGGGGCTAAGCCTTACGGCTTAGCCCCTTGTGGTATCCCATCAACACAGTCAAGTCTTCGAATAGCGCCCTTTCCGTCAGTTACGAAGCGTCCAATTCCTTCGTATCTGCTTTCCTCTTGATGCCTACTACAGTAGCGAGCTCTCCTTGGGAAACCATTGAGTCTTCCTTAAAGTTCTCTGGGATTTTCTCCCTTCAAACATCAGGTCTCACATTCACCTCACTCGTTCACAGGCCCGGCACGCGCACGGGAACGAAGCGTCACCGGAATACTCATGACAACAACCGACTGTCTGACAACAATTCGAGTATCCGACTCGACCACTTCGCAACTCTCGAGATCCGCATCGTTACGAGCCACCACGTCGCCCGCCAGCTCACACGGTCTGGACCCCACGTCTTCCCATTGCGCAGTCGCCGACGCATCCGCGCCCGCGAGCGCCCCAAGGTCAGCGATCGCATCCAGACGAGCTTTCGCCGAATAGAGTGCACCAGCGAACACAATGACCAGCAGGCAGATCAGCGCCAGCGCACAGATGGCGGTAACGAGGATCGTGCCCGAGCCCTCTTCCTTTTCCAGCACCCGTCTACGAGGTCCCCGATTGGGCGGTGTAGTGCACGCTCTCATGGCACCAACGAGTCCTTTTTGGCTCTGATCGTGCACGTGTTGTCGCCAATGGTCAGTCCTGAAATCGCATGCCCTGAATACGTGGCGCGAGCTTCAACCCACTCACCGTTTTCGACAACTGAAACACTTGCCCCTTTGTGGGCAAGAGAGCCCAATGCTGTCGCTCCAACTTGGGTTGGATTCGCTACTCCCATCATCGCGGCACGCGCTGCTTCACTTGCCGAATGGCACAAGCTCTGACGCGCCAACACTGTGGAGGCAACACCTAACACCAGTGCCAGCATCAATGCGATGGCAACAAAACCGATTGCCAATTCGACCGTCACTGAACCTGTTTCATCGCGACTCCGCTGTGTCCGTTTTGCCCCATCGGCTACACGAGCATGGAAGTGCCTGAAATGCGTATCTCCACGCACACACCAGGCGAATCGCACCTTTTCGAGCCCTCGTTTCCACAGACGCTGACAAGGCCAACGCGGTTTCCTTTCGATTCCCCGTGGGGAGGGGTATAGGCCCCTCCCCACTTCCACGTCAGTACTCACAATGACAGTGCCTGAGTGATGATGTTTTGAAGCAGTCCTTTCACGACCCCGGACTTCAAAACGACAATCAGGAGTCCAGCCAATCCAGCAGTGGCAACCGCACCGATTGCATACTCGACTGTCGTCGACCCTTCTTCTAAGTCCTGGTTGCCCTTCGGCATGACTTTCGTGACGAGCGCCGACGTGACGTCATGCACCGCCAGTTGCCCCTCGATCGTCTTTGTCGTGAGCGTGTCTAACATGATGTTCTCCTTTTTGTCCGATGACCCCGAATGTTCTCCGGGAGTTCAATGGTCAAATGTCTGCTCGAACTTTGCGAACGGACGAAAGCGATTGTGTGGATAAGTTCTGGCCCAGAGATTGGCCTGTGAATAACTCAGGGTGATGGAGGCGAAAACATGCCTCTTTACCCAAGTCCGATAATCCCGTCGCCCATTATTAGATGAACAACGATCGGCCCTAGCCCGAGCGTCAAGAAGGCTGGTAACAGCAGGGATCCAAGGGGGACAACAAGCGTCACGCCGAGCGCTTCAGCGCGAGTCCTCGCTTCTGCAAGACGACGAGCACGTATCTGGCGAGCAGTGCGAGACAGCAAGTCGTCTGGAGCGATCCCATCGACCCACGCCGAGTGAAGAGCAAGCGCTAGCTGATCTGTGGCCTTCTCTTCCCAAGCTCGTTCCCATGACACTCCGAGCCGTAGCTCGCGCCCGATTCGGGCAAGCTGATTATCACGGGTCGCCTCCCCCAACGATTCGATCACGCTAGGGATTGCTGCACCTGATTCGAGGACAGCTCGCGCAAGATCGCAGGCAAGAGCAGGATCAATTGCTTCTTCTTTACCACGAGCCCTTCCCATCAGGTAGCGGCTCAGAAAGTAGGCGCTGACCATGCACGTGAGCCCCACAATTGCCAGAACAGTTCCAATTCCGCCTGAAACAAACTGTTTCAAGGGCTCAGCGCCTAACGCTTGCGCTGCTATCACTCCCATCAGTGGCATTGCCAGCAGGATTCGCGTTGACATGCGGGAGCCTTCTGATGCGATCCGGCGAGCTTCTTCCACGGCCTCCGCATCTTCTAAACCATCAGCAACCGCATCGAGGATATGCGCCAGCGGGGCGCCCGTTGCTCCGCTTAAACGGCAGGCTGAATCCAGCGCCTTTGAGGCATGAATAACCCCACTACCCTGAACGGAACGTATCCACCTCCCAAGACTCGCTTCCTTCAGAGAACGGGGAATACGGTGCCCGATGCTTTTCAAGCCGATGATGTCCATCAAGACCAGGGGCGTCCCTACTTCGTCAATCCCAGCGAACGCCACATCGGGAATGAACCGTTTCCACGAAGTCTCCCAAGCAACACCGGTCGGCGCACCTCCGCGCAATCTGCCGGCCACGTCCGCGACAAGAAGGGCAAGGTGCGCGCCATCGAGCTGTGTGAACGGCGAACGCCACGGAGGGGTTCGGTGGCGCCGAGCCGAACTACCCGGCACAGAAGAGATGCTGGGGCGTCCAGCATTGTCACGATCGTGCGATGACTTCTTGATTCCGACTGTTTTGCCCCACGCTTTCACCAGGTTCTTTTCATGTCTGACCTGCGCATACTCAAGAAGAATCCAGGTAGTGACTGCGACGCAGCAGGCAACAAGGCTGATCATGGCGTACCGCCGTCCAGCCCGCACAGGCGCTGTATGTCGGGCCAGGCGCTACCGAAATGGGCTGTCCCGTCTTGGCTCACCTCAAGCGCAAGCTCACACTCAAGCTCACCGCCCTGACGTTTCAATATGCCGATTTGCCCGACCCATCGCCCAGGTAGCTGAGCCTGTTCCACGCCAGACGCATCAGTGTGCGGCCCTGCTTCGTCAGAGGGCTGAGAAACCTGGGGTTTTATGGCACTGCGACGCATATGAATGACCGCATCAAACGCTGCGACCGATTGGTTAATGACCGCAGAATCACTGAGTCCCGCAAGGCCTCCCAGCGCATGTAAGCGGGCGGGAACATCCTCGGCAGAGTTTGCGTGCAGGGTGGCCCATCCGCCGTCGTGCCCAGTGTTGAACGCGAGCATGACGTCGCGAACTTCCGGACCACGGCATTCACCAAGAATCAGACGGTCGGGCCTCATTCGCATGGCTGCTCGCACGAGCTCCGACAGACTGATCCCACCCTTGCCCTGCACATTCGGGTGCCGTTCGACAAGGGATACAGCGTGAGCGTGATCCGGGTGGAGTTCCGGAATTTCTTCGATACAAACGATTCGCTCGTCGCCTGGGACAAGCGACAGCAGGGCTGAAAGGAGCGTCGTTTTTCCACTGCCGGTTGCCCCGGAAATCAGAACGTTGGCACGACGAGCACACAATGCGCGAAGCACCTGAGCCACAACGGGAGCAACCGACCCGCACTCCTCCATTTCACTCAGTCCCATCCCGCGAGCGCGCGGGGTTCTCAGCGAGATGAGTGTCCCGGATGCGCTGGGGGAAGGAAGGACGGCGTGGAGTCGGATTCCTCCTTCGAGTGTTCCGTCAACGATGGGACTGGCATCGTCAAGGCGTTTCCCGCAGGCGGCCGCCATATGTACGGCGAGGGCGCGTGTTTGACTGTCCGTTGAATGTGAAAACTCGCGTTCTTCCAACCCAAAACCGCGGTCGATCCACGCGTGAGTGGAGTTGATGAGCACGTCGGTGACTCCGTTGATTGCCAGTAGGCGGGCGACTTCCGGCCCGGTTCCCTGCGCGAGAGTTCGGATTCTTTCGTGAAGGTGTCGCATTTCGTCGACGCCCGCGCCGGGGCGAGCGCTTTCTGCGACGGCTTTTTCGAGGTCGCCGTGTGTTGCCAGGTGTCGCAGTGTTCGCTCTTCAATTTCTTGACGGCTCAGTCGCCATCCGTCTTCGGGTGGATTCTGAGCTTTCTGACGAGGCGCGCTTTCGGGGGCGTGGGGCGTGAAGAACATCAGAGCTCACCCTCACCGATTCCAAGCTCGTGGAACAGGCGACGACAGTGCGCCTGTATTGCTCGCTTGAGCGTCAAGACCGGGGCGTTAGTCAGCGCGCGGATGTTCCCACTATTCCCCGTCGTAGTCAGCAGTACGCAAGGCAGGCAAGACTGAAGTGGCCACAACGTCAGCGAGCACGCGCACTGGGTGGCGCCCTGGCGGTCTGCTCGTCCGATCAATACGAGTGCGCTCGCATGTGCACTCACGCAGGCGGCCGACCTCTCGTCCCACCGCCCACAGTCAACTACGCACCCGTGTCCGGCCTTGTTCAGACTTGAAATGACCGCGCCTAAGCGAGAGTCCAGTGGCGTAGCGACCCCAAGCCCATCCCCCGCTAACACGCTGACACCTTGGACGATGGGCAGGGTGCGCGCAAGTTCGGGTGAGTACGCTACTTCCCCGTACGCCAGATCCGCCCATCGCACGCCACGGCTCTCCGGTAGGTCTGCGCACGATGGAGCTGGTGCGTGTCCGCTTGCGTCAATGAGTACGAGGCCGCGCTCACGCGCGAGTTGGTGCGCAATCGAGCTGGTCCCAACTCCCCCGTTCCACCCAGCGACGCAGATGCATGGGCGGGGTGGATACGTCGAAGACAGTGCTGTAGCTTCCGTTTCTTTGCGCGGTTGTCCAGCGTGTTCACGAAGGATGGCGCGAAGAAGGTCCTCGTCTTCAGGAAGGTGGAATTGGCCGTGAGCTCCCACTTCGATGCGGGTGCTTCCCAGCCTGCCAATCGCGTACGGTCCGGCAATAACAAGAAGAGGCGAAGAGTAAGGTGTCCGGCCTCGTTCGTCTGCGTCCTCGACCCATGAGTGCGCATCACCCACCTGGATGTCCACGTGCTCGCGCGCAATCATGCGACGCACGAAGCGCTCATCGTTGCGGGTAAGACCGTCGAGAATCAGACGCGCAGTGCCGGGCGCACACTCTGGCTTCACCGTCCCGAATCTGCCCAGCCCACGCCGAGCACCCCAGACGAAAGTATTGCGTTTACCCATCGCGTTTCCTCCAACACACCCGCCGAGCCTCACTGAAAAGACCCGACTCGTTGGACGCACTCTTGCACTGCGAACAGGCAGATTCCACGTGAGAGGAGTGAAATTGTGGAAGACTAATCTGATACCAATCGACCTGTGGATAAGTGGGGTCACAAGCCCCGAAATTCCACCAAATACGTCAGTGCCGACTCCAATCCGTCCCGCTGACAGTCAAATGGCAAGGAGCACGTGATGATTCAACCCCCGCTTCAGCGCAATTCAGCTGCCTTCTTTGATCTTGATAAGACGATCCTTGCCACGTCGTCCTCGATTGCTCTTCAGAGCTCCTTCGTTGACGCCGGCCTCCTGTCGCGCCGAGCTGCCGCCATGTCCGTCCTCGTCCACCTTCCCTACCTGCTCAAAGGCGCAGATGAAAAGCGGATGGACAAGATGGCTGAAGCGATCGGTGACCTGGCCAAAGGCATGAATGCTTCCCTCCTTGAAGCGACCGTTGAATCCTCCATCGGTCACGCGATTAACCCGGTGTGTTTCACGCAGGCACTCGAAGAAATCCAGTTCCACCATGACCAGATGCGACCCGTTGTTGTTGCGTCCGCATCTGTCATTGAAATCGTCCGCCCGATTGGCAAGATGCTGGGTGCTGACGCCTGCATCGGCTCGATCGCTGAAGTGAATGACGACGGTGAGTACACGGGCACCGTGCTCCACTACAATCAGGCGGCGAACAAGGCAGCGGCCTGCGAAGAGCTTGCCGCCAAACGCGGGTGGAATATGGATGAGTGCTGGGCGTACTCCGATTCTGTTTCTGATATTCCTCTGCTGTCTGCCGTCGGCCACCCGATCGCCGTCAACCCTGACAAGGGCTTGCGTGAGGCAGCCGTGAAGAACGGGTGGGAGATCATGCGTTTCACTTCGACCGCAGCTGTTCACCGAACGATTCCCACGCCGTCGCGTCGTACGCTCGCCATGATCGGCGCGGGTGTGGCGATTGGCGCGGCCACCGTAGGGTATGTGACCGCAAAGCGCGCCTAAGTACTGGGGCAACTCGTAACCTGCGAGTTTCTGGGCTAAGTCACCCTTAATCGCCTACTGTCGGACCTACCTGTTATTTGACGAGCCTTGCGATCTAGCTGAGTCTGCCAGCTTGGACGTGGAAAGCAATGTCAGCGCCAACCTTCGCGCCGTATGCGAACGTGCGCATCGAATGGACAAGCCACCTGGCAACGCTTTCCTCGCTGGCGCCCACCCAACCGCCGAGCGCACGCGAGGCTTCCGCTTGGTTCTCAGCATCGAAGGCTGAAATCACTGCGACGCCCGTGGGTTCAACTCCTTGGGTGACCAGAAGCCATCGCGCAAGCCCATACCCGACCGCGCTGGATGCTGGATCAAAGACGGTGCGAAACCGGAAGTGCGCAACCAGGCAGGCTGCTTTCACAAGCGCCGGTAATTGCCCATTGATCAGCGTCATCGCATATGCAAGTGCACCGCCGTCGTGCGGAATTGCTACGTGCCCAACATCCAGTCTTCCCGATTCGACGAGGCCGGAACAGGCATCTCGGTGGAGTCCCGCGATCAAGGCCGGAAGTGGCCGAGGGGTTTTTCGGGTGGGAACTCGAGTATTTAAAGGGTCAAAACCTGCCCTGAGGTTCGCTTGGGACCTCCAAATCCCCAGTGCCAAGTCCATTGCCGGATCGCGGGTGGCACCCGACGCGGTGCGTTCATTGGTGACAGCAGACCGAGGCGCGTCATTCATTGAGGCGATACGCATGTCGTCAACATTTGTTCTGGCGCCACACATGATCGCAATCGCTGTTGCCTCACGGACTGACGCTTCGGCGCGAGCTTCTTCCCAACCGCGACGCAGTCCCTCGTGAAAGCGCAACGTGGTGAACGCCTTCACGGTGTCGTCGCAGGCCAGACGTACTTCTTCGCGGGCACTCGCACCGGTGATGACGGCAAGCGTGGGGTCAACAAGGGGATCGATAGTCACTTCTTCAGACTACTTGCCGGTGGCCACTGGGCGGGTATACGCCCGGATGTGCGACATACTTGAGGCATGAATCTTCGTCCGTCCTCGCGTTCTGAGCACGTGCGCAGTGGCGTATATGCCCTTGTTTTTGCGCCCGTCGCCCTGATCTTCATGGGGTCGTCAATGGCTGATTTACAGGCGCAAGCCGCCGTTGGTCTGCCACTGGCTTCGGTCGAAGGTTTGATCGGTGTCGCGTTGGCGACGATTATCTTGGCCTTGGTGTCACTGAACTGCGAGGAGTCGCCCGCCGGAATGTACGTGACGTCCGCACTTTCAATTCCGATTGGGCTGAGCCAAGCAGCCGGTTACCTGCGCGTTCCACTCTTGCAGTCGACGATTTTTGATCTGCCGGATATGCGTTCGTCGGTCCTATGGAGCCTCTACCCCCTGTCGGTCACTCTAATCACCGGATGTGCCGCGGTTGCACTGACGTATGCGCGCTACCCGGCAGTCACAATCAATTCTCTGGTTCCCTATCCTGCAATTACAGGGCATCGGCACACGTGGGTGGCCTCGTTGTCGATCCCCGCAACGCTGATTGCGTCGGCGCTCTTTGTCTTAGCGGCACCGAATGACACCAGCGCGGTGAGCGCGAACGGACTGTCCGCACTGGAGCCGGCGATGGGAACGCACGCTCTCGAAACGATCATCGCCGCGATTCTCTTGGGTTTAACTGCTCTGGTCGCACGTTTTTCGTTGACCGGCCCGCAGGCTGGCGCGTGGCTGATCATGGTGGTTCCCACGTACATGTTGGTTCCGCTCTGGTCGTCGATCACGGGTTCCGTGGTCACTCCGGGACCCTCGGTGACGACTCAGCTGGCGCTTGCGTCTCCCGTCATTGCGTCCCTGGGGTGTCTGTTGGGCGCCTCCACAATGGGCATCTACTTGGCACGACAGCGGGTCAGCGTGGGGGACGAGGCAACCCAGCTTGATACACAGCGTGACCAAAACAATGGTGACGAAACGCGCCTAGCGGATAAATAAGCCGAAAGTCCGGCATTTTTCTCGATAGTGTGTACCTACAAGCAGGAGGAGCACCATGTCTGATCAGGATTTCACACCACCCAAGGACGATGACTTCGTCGCACCCGAAACATCCGAATACTTCAGCGATGAACCGATGATGGCCGAAGGTGAAGCTACCAATAGCGCAGCACTTCCGCTGACCGGCGAAGAGGTTGACCTTCCGGGTGAAATCTCAAGCGCGGACGACATTATCGGCGAATCGTCTGTTGTTCAGACCGGCCAGATTGAGCCCGTGATTCTGACCCCGCACACGACCACCATCCCCGTGATGACGGACGAAAATCCTGCGATCGTCATCGACCCGGTTTCGGATCCGACTCCGACTCCGCGCGACGTGATGGCGAATCGTGTTGGCACTCCCGCTACCGACGCGACCCCCGCAACTCCCGCTTCGGTTGAAGCATCAACCGTTCAGCGTCGTTCCTTTATGACGGCCACTCCGCTTGAAGAGGTCGAGGAAGAAGCTGAAACCACGTGGAAGCCCCGCGAAGAGGCCGTTGAAACGACCGAACCGGAGCAGCCTTTCGTTGCGACGACTCCAACTTCGCTTGATGATTCGATCTTTGAAGGCGCAACCCTGACAGCAGAAATGCCGTCGCGCGCCGGAGCCCACTGGGGTTCCCTGCTCTCGTTCTTCATCCTGGCACCGATCGCCTGGTATTTGGCCGCGGATGCTGGCTCGCGCATGACGAATGCGATGACGGGCGCTCCGACACCCGACACTCCTCTTGTGTCGACGCTGGCACTGGGTGAGCTTCTGGTTGCAATTGTGATCGGCATTGCTCTGCTGATCGCTGCGTGCAAGTCCTCACTTGGCCCCTGGTTCTCCGGTGTGATTACCACGATCATCGGTTTGCCGTGGCTGGTTGTTCCGGCCATGACCGCCGAATACACCAAGCCGGTTTTGACATGGCTGTACAACTGGAACACGGTGGGCGCGAACTTCACGCACCACGTCCAGCTTGCCGGTTATTCCGGTCGATTCCTTCTGATGGGTATTGCCATGATCTTCATTGGCATCCTGTCCCACCGAGTCCGTCGCACCGGTCGCGCCGAAGAGGTCCTGCGTTCCGAGGTCGAAAAGGTGAACCCGACCAGCGCTCACTACACTGCGCGCGCACGTCGCAAGGCGGAAAAGGCCGCTGGCCTGCGCTGAAGATCCTGATCATGCTCTCCCCGGTGGGTGCGCGCTTTTGCGTGCACCCACCGGCGTTTTTATGCCCAGACTATGCGCAATAAGCACAGATGAACAGTGATTAAACAAAGACGATCGAGGAATAAAACAGATCGCCTGCTCGTTGGGATCAACGCACAAACGCTCGCAGATTTGGCGGTTATATGCGCGTTTTCGGCGTGTCCACACGGTTTCTTCACCTAGTAACGGTCAACAGGGCATACTGTGTGGTGTATATCAGTCTCGTATGTTCTATGGCACACGAGTGCTCAGATAATGGTTTCGACCTCGTTACCCACGAGGCCACGAGCAGAAAGGAGCCCCGCCACATGATTGGTGACGGTAACTTCATCAGCCAAGTCCCGCTGTTCGGCGGCCTCGATGATTCCCAGCAGATTTCCCTGCAACAGAAGATGGGCCACACGACCCTGCGTCGTGGCGAGACTCTCTTCGACGAGGGCGACCTTGGCGATCGCCTCTACATCATCACCGAAGGCAAGGTGAAGCTCGGTCACACGTCAAACGATGGTCGTGAGTCCCTGCTTGCAGTCCTCGGCCCCGGTGAAATCATTGGTGAACTGACCCTGTTCGATCCGGGCCCGCGTTCCACCACCGCAACCGCCGTTTCCCCGGTTTCGCTACTCCACCTGGACCACGAAGACCTCATGGAAATCCTCGACACGAACCCGACCCTGGCAAAGCACATGCTGAAGGCACTCGCCCAGCGTCTGCGTCGCACCAACGAGTCCCTGTCCGACCTAGTCTTCTCCGACGTTCCCGGTCGCGTGGCAAAGGCTCTGCTGGATCTGGCAGATCGCTTCGGCACTGCATCCGACAAGGGCGTTCACGTTCCTCACGACCTGACCCAGGAAGAGCTTGCTCAGCTGGTTGGCGCTTCGCGCGAAACCGTGAACAAGTCGCTCGCCGACTTCGTCTCCCGTGGCTGGATCCGCCTGGAAGGTCGCGCAGTGACCCTGCTCGATGTTGACCGCTTGGCACGTCGCGCGCGCTGATCTGACAGGGTAACCCTCAGGGTTTATCCTTCATTAGACGCAACCGGGGGCTCGGAACTTTCGTTCCGAGCCCCCCAGTCGTATTCAGTCTGTTAATCCGTCAGCGAAACGCCAACCGATCAGGCCATCACAGCTCAGTCCTCGATCGGTCGCTTCAAGTAGGCAACCAGATTCTCTGAACCGGTCGGACCGGGGATCACCTGAACGAGCTCCCAGCCGTCAGAACCCCACTGGTCAAGAATTGCTTTCGTGGCATGCGTAAGCAACGGAATCGTTGCATATTCCCATTTAGTCATGGCTCAATCCTACGTTCTTCACTGCCACACCTTCCACGACGGCCACGCCATCGTGGCCTCGTCAATCAGTGGCATCAAACGAAACTGACGTTCACCCGCGAACGTGCGCAAGAACTCGCGGAACCTTCGCTGCACGAATTTCAGCAGCCAGCGGATCCGGGGAAGACTCCAGCCAGACCCGCCAATTCTCAACGGTCGTGTAGTGGCGAAGCATCGCGCGACGCTCACGCTCTGTCAACCCACCCCACACGCCAAAATTGGCTTCGGACTGCAGGGCGTCAGCAAGACATTCCAAACGGACCTCGCACTGCAAACAACGCAGGCGTACCTGGCGCTGCGCAGCGCCTTGAACAAATGAAGCATCAGGTTCAGAGTTTGCACACAGCGCCTTTGCTACCCAACTCTGATCCTGGTCAATGGTGGTCATGAATATGCACTTCCAAATCGCTCGCCCATGAGCTTTCACCTGTGACGATACACACATCCACAGTAATTAACAAACCGAAGACGTCTCGCCTTGGCAGAGAGTCACACAAAAAGAAGCGTCTACTCACTGCAGAGCGCTCACCAACACGTATTCTTAACCTATGTCGCATAATCACTCGCGCCTTATCCGGCCCGCACAGCTCGTCGCGCTGCTCGTGGCATTCGTGTCCACGTCAGCACTCATCGGCGTACTCGGGGCAGGCATGCTCGTCCCGCTCACCGGATCTCTCGCGCTCGCAACAAAGTCGATGCCGGAAGTTTTCAACGACCTCCCCAGCGAAATTGAAGTCGTCGAGCCCGCAGAAGAATCGCACATGCTCGATTCAACAGGCGCAGTGATTGCACGCTTCTACGACAAACAGCGCATCGTCGTCCCCTCGGCAAACATCGCCGACATCATGAAGCAAGCCATCGTCGCAGTCGAAGACAAGCGCTTCTACGAACACGACGGCGTTGACGCAACCGGCATCGCCCGCGCATTCGTCAATAACCTGGCCGAAACCGGCACCCAGGGCGCATCCACCATTACGCAGCAGTACGTTCGAAACGCCCTCCTTGAAAAGGGCTACTTGGAAGGCGACGCTGAACAGGTCAACGCGGCAACCGAACAGACCGCAGCCCGCAAGCTCCGCGAGATCAAATACGCTCTCGCCCTTGAACGGAAGCTGGACAAAGATCAGGTCCTCACCGGTTACCTGAATATCGCGCCCTTCGGTCCCATCACCTACGGTGTCGAAGCTGCATCGCAGCGATACTTCTCCAAGAGCGCCTCTGAAATCAACTACCTCGAAGCAGCACTGCTCGCAGGCTTGGTCCAGTCCCCCGTTGAATACAATCCTCTGTCCTACCCTGAAGCAGCAAAAGAACGTCGCGACCTTGTTCTTGGCTTGATGCTTGACCAGGAAGTCATCACGCAAGAGGAATACGACGCGGGCGTCGCCACCGCCATTGAAGACATGCTGAACCCGAACGTCTCCGCCGAAGGTTGCTCCGGCGCATCGGGCTCCTCCGCATACTTCTGCGACTACGTCCTGTCACAGTTCCTTGCCGATGACACCTACGGCGATACGTCCGCGAAGCGCGAACACATGCTGAAGACCGCGGGCATCACGATCCGCACCACGCTTGATCCGACGAAGCAAGCGATCGCTTGGAACTCACTGACCGGCGCGATCCCCGTCGATGACGCCTCCGACGTTGATACCGCACTGGTGTCCGTTGAGCCCAGCACCGGACACATCCTAGTGATGAGCCAGAACACCAACTACGGTGTTGAAGCCGGCCAGACCATGGCAAACTACGCCGCCAATGGCCAGTTCCAGGTCGGCTCGACCTACAAGGTCTTCACTCTGTTGCAATGGTTCAAGGAAGGCCACAGCGCCTACGAAACCGTTGGTTCAGCAAACCGCTACTACGGTTCGAACGCCTTCCACTGTGGCGATCAAGCGATCAACACCGGCGCCTACAACGTCGTCGACCTTCCCGGCAAGGACGGCGCAATGAACGTCATTCGCGCAACCGGCTTGTCGGTTAACCAAGCATTCGTGAACATGGCATCGCGCGTCGACTTCTGTCAGATCTTCCAGACCGCCTACGACCTTGGCGTAACCCAGAACGGCGAGGTCGCCGACCTCTTCCCGGCAAACATCTTGGGCACCTCGTCAACGAACCCGCTTGAAGTTGCCGGCGCTTTCGCTGCGATCGCGAACAGCGGTAACTACTGCAAGCCGAACGCGATCCTGTCGGTCACCGACCGCGATGAAAACACGCTGAAGGAATACGCGCCCGAATGTAGCCAGATCATCCCCGAAACCGCCGCCCAGCAGACGGCAACGACGTTGACACAGGCCGTGGGCCGGTACTACACGTCCACACAAATCGCTGACGGCCGTCAGTTCGCGGGCAAGTCGGGTACAACGGATAACAACTCGAACACGTGGATGAGCGGTTTCACCCCCTCTCTGGCCACCTCGGCATGGGTTGGCCACGCGAACGCTTCAACCCAGCCCGTTCAAGACGTGACCATCAACGGCGTCTACTACGCCCAGCTTTACGGTGAGACCTTCGTTGGTCGCACCATCTGGGCACCCTACATGTCAGCCGTTTTGGCGGGCACTCCGATCGAGCCCATGCCGATGGTCAGCATCGGTTCCCCCGCCCCGCAGCCTCGTACTCAGCAGCCAGCAGCTCAGGCAACCGAACAGTACGAAGAGGAAGACTCCGAATAAGGCAGACCCATGACGTACGGCGTGCACACAACTGCCCTCAACATCGCTGGGAGCGCGTTCAAGGGCGTCGGCTACACGACCCTCGGCATGGGGTTGGCAGGGGCGTCAGCGCTCGCCTGGGGCTCGTTTGAACGACGCTGGCCAACATTACGGCACGTCCACATCACCTTGGATCCATCGCGCAATATCCAGCCACTGACAATCCTTCACGTCTCTGACCTGCACATGTTTCCCGGCCAAAACTTCATCGAGGATTTCCTCAGCAAAGTTACGGCCACAAACCACATTGATTTCGTCGTCTCTACCGGCGATAACTTTTCTAGTGTGGACGGCCTCGTCCCCCTGATGCGCGCCTACACACCACTGCTGGACTACCCCGGCGCCTACGTGCTCGGCTCGAATGACTACTATTCGCAGATGCCGAAGAGCTGGGCACGCTACCTTGTCGGCGGACACCCTCGAAAGGCGCGAACAACGCCGAACCTGCCGTGGACTGAGCTGACTTCCGCCTTCCACGAAGCCGGCTGGACGAACCTGAATAACCGCGCAGATACGCTTTCGATTCCCGTTGTCTTAGCACCGGTTGCGCACGTCTCGTCTTCGTCGACCATCGCACCTAATGCTTCTTCACATTCTATTCACGAGGCCGCGCACACTTCCCAAACGCTCAGCTTTATCGGGACCGACGACGCGCACCTCAACCGCGATCGACTTCCCATCCCGTTGGATTCGTGGGCGGACCAGCAGAACCTGCGTATCGGACTCACGCACGCTCCATATACGCGCGTTTTGAATGCCATGACGGACGCTGGAGCCGACCTTATCTTCGCCGGTCACACGCACGGCGGTCAGATTGGACTTCCCGGCTTTGGAGCGATCGTGACGAACTGCGACGTCCCACGGAAATACGCGAAGGGGCTGCACTCGTGGCGATATGGCACGCACCAGTCCTTCGTCAATGTCAGTGCCGGACTGGGGACGTCGCGCTACGCGCAGGTTCGTATCGCAACACGCCCCGAGGCCACTCTTCTTTCAATCGCATAGCGTTCACGTAGCCCGTTCGGATAGCGCTACCGCGAATGATTGCCGCGCATTTAGGCTGAGCGCTCAGATCGGGCACTGTGACTTATTCGGCAGGCTCTACGAGGCTTTCCGTTTTGTCATCTGAGACTTTGACTCGCTATACTCAAACAGTCGCACGGGGTGTGGCGCAGTTTGGTAGCGCGCTTCGTTCGGGACGAAGAGGTCGTGGGTTCAAATCCCGCCACCCCGACTCGTGTGAGATCCTCCGGCACTGCAAGGTGTCGGAGGCTTTTTCATTTTTTGGCGACGGAGAACTTAAACGACAAATGTGGGTTAAACGACAAAATGTGTGTTTTTGTTGGCGTGTCGGGATTAGAGTTGGCCTTTTCGGATGCCGAGTGAGTGGT
>NZ_JASOER010000035.1:0-1729 GCF_030212665.1 Pauljensenia sp. UMB9872
CACGACCTCCACCACACAAGCCCCCACCGAAACAACTGGGACTAACCCTCCACCAACTCTTTTTGTCCTTTAACCCCACCTTGGAGTCGACAACGTTGTTGTAGGCCTCGGTTATGTCTTCGCCACTGATGATCTGGACCTGCGGGGCGATTCCATGCTCGCCACAGAAGTCCAGCATTTCCTGTGTTTCGGGGATGCCACCAATGTTGGAACCAGCAACGATTCGGTTACCGCCAATGACTGCACGCCACGGCAGAGTCAGCGGTGTCTCGGGCAGGCCGACATTCACGAAGGAACCGAGCGGACGCAGTGTTGCAATCAGCCCCGCGTAATCAAGGTTCGCGGCGCTGACGGTGCAGATAATCAGGTCAAAGCTGGAAGCAAGCGACGCTACTGTCCCTTCTTCACTGGTGGCGTAGAAGTGCGTTGCGCCGAACTGACGCGCATCTTCTTCCTTCGAACGACCATGCGAGATCACGGAAACCTCGGCGCCCATGGCTGCCGCAATCTGGACCGCCATGTGACCCAGTCCACCCATGCCCACGATTGCGACCTTCTTGCCGGGGCCAGCCCCGAAGCGCTTCAGTGGCGAATACGTCGTAATACCCGCGCACAGCAACGGAGCCGCTGCCTCAAACGGGATCTCATCCGGGATGCGGCACGCAAAGTTTTCCGACACCGTGAAGCCCTGGGAGTAACCGCCGGCAGTCGGATTTCCATCGGCATCCAAACCATAGGTCCAGAGTGTTCCGGGAAGGCCGGCCTCGTCCCCCGTACAGAACTGTTCGTAGCCCGAGGTGCACATTTCGCACGTGCCACACGAGTTGGTCATGCAACCGACACCGACCTTGTCACCGACCTTGTA
Source organism: Pauljensenia sp. UMB9872 (assembly GCF_030212665.1). Classification (NCBI taxonomy): domain Bacteria; kingdom Bacillati; phylum Actinomycetota; class Actinomycetes; order Actinomycetales; family Actinomycetaceae; genus Pauljensenia; species Pauljensenia sp. UMB9872. The sequence continues at coordinate 866 of NZ_JASOER010000035.1, forward strand.
CTTCGTGACGCCTTCGCCGACTTTGGTGACAATGCCGGCGATCTCGTGGCCGGGAACCAGCGGGTACTTCTTCGGGCCCCACTCGCCCTTGGCGCTGTGAATGTCGGAGTGGCAGATGCCGGCGTACTTGACCTCGAAGTAGATTTCGCCGGGGCCGGGTTCGCGCAGGTGAATGGTGGTTTTGTGGAAAACGCTGGCGGTGTCGTTGCACGCGTAGGCGAGAACGTTGGGCATGATGCCTCCAAAGAATGTGGGGTGGGTTCGCCGACTATCAGCGTCATTTCGTTATCCGCGTTGGGTGCAATTCGCGCACGCCGATGACGGTGATGAAGTCGCTGATGGCATGAGCACGGTGGACGTAGGTGGATTCAGTTGCCATGAGTGGATCATTCTACGATGTACGAGGCCGCGCCCCTGATGAGGGCTCAACGCCTATCTGGCGCGAATATTACGAAGCATTTCCGCTGACTGCTCTGGAGAGCCTCGTAGCTCGTCATCTTAGTAGCGACGAAGTGGCACCAACCGTAATCTGAAGGTCGCGGTGGCTGAACCCGACTCCCCTTCGTCTTCACACACAAAAGAGAAAAGATCATCAATCATCTCTCGCAATTCGCGGAGCGTGTGACCCTGCGTGCGGTAGGTCTGCCCAGCGTACGCTAAATGAGCGATCCACCAGCCACGATCACGAGCGACCTCAACGGTCATCATTTCCCCCTCCTGTTCCCCGTAGGAAAGGTTTCTAACGTACTCCTAAGGCATTCGCAGAGCAACCATTATGGGGTTAATAGCCAAAATGTGTGTACAGAATCGCTGTTTTTGCTGGTTTGACTAGGGGTTTTAGGGGTTTACACATGCTTTGAGAGC
>NZ_JASOER010000005.1:0-111010 GCF_030212665.1 Pauljensenia sp. UMB9872
ACCGCAGGTAGAGCGTTTCGTAATTTTTTCGTATTTTGATCGGCAAATTACGAAACGAGGTCAAAACTACGAAACGAGCACACTATAGACGTGTCACAGGTCATAAAAAGGCGCGCCCCTTGCGTGTCACCATGCCGCCACACAACAGCTGCCCCACCACAACACCCCAGCCGTGCCACGTGGCGTGTAGAAACGTGCTCGGTTCGATTCGTAAAGATTAGGTCGCAGGCTATTGTGCGCGACGCATAAGTTCCGTACGATGGCCCCCAGACCGTATGTGGCGTTTTAATTCGTTTTTGGTTTAGCCAGCCGCATACGGGGGATAACCCCGAGGATAATTCATAAAGAGACAGCCTCTCGACCGTGATAGGCGCGGTTCCTCCGACGAGATAGACCGGTCGGCAACGGCATTGCCAACCACAAAAGCGGTCAGGTAGGGAGTAAGCGCTCCCGTAAAGCGATGGGACGGCAGACCACCGTTCTAGCGAGTTGAGCACGGCACTCCAAGCCGCCTGAATAGCAAGCCGGTAAAGCACCCCGCTCCGGGACAGATCAATCTGCCCAGGAGCGTTTTTCTATGTCCGAAAAGGACACGACTACCGCCGTCGCGCCACGCTTTTACACGCTGCAGGAACTCGCCGATCTCGGCGTCGGCTCCGAGTCCACGTTGCGAAAAGCTATTAAAGAGGGCCGTCTTTCATTCCACCGTTTCGGCACCGCCTATCGGATTCGCCAAGACGATCTCGACGCCTACCTCGCGGCCGCACGCCGCCCTGCCCCGCAGCTATTCGACGGCTTCGTCGATGCCGTCGTGAATGCAGCGCCCCAACTGACAGATGAGCAGCGCCAGCAGCTCGTCACGGTGCTGGGCGGTGTGAAGCACTAATGCGGACAAACCCGCCTACGACGAGATCCCGCCGCTTAGCTCAGCTAGTCAGGCTGGGTCTTGAACTGAGTGCGAGGGCTGATGGGTGATGGCCGTGCTACTACACACGCGCGCTCCACCGTCGTGCCCCGAGTCCAAATAAACAGTTCATTCAACCAAGGAGAACAAACCATGTCTTTCAGAGACGATTACGCAGCAGCGCTGCGCGATGAGCAGCAAGCAAAAGATACCGTGAACGAGGCGCGCCGTGCACACAAAGCGACAAAGGAGCGCCTTGCGCAGTTGCGCAAGTATGCCGAAGAGTTCGAGGTGAATCTCGACGGTGACAAGTCCGCCAGCACCGAAGGGGACGGTGACAAGTCCGCCAGCACCGAAGGGGACAGCGATACACCTGAGAACGGTGACGGCGACACGCCTGAGAGCACCGAGGGCAGTAAGCCGAAGCGGCATCTAGAAGTTGTACCCGACTAACCCTTTAGCCGTACACGCAATCACCTCATGTGTGTACGGCCACGCGGCGTGACGACGTACAGCCGTCACGTTTGATGTCGCCACACACCCCGCTCGCAAGGGCGGGGTTTTCGCGTGTGTGCGGGTGGCTGCGGCACCGCTACACGTGACACTGTCACGATGCTTGCGCCGGTATCGGCGACGGGGCATATACACGTCTGCCCCGTCGCCTGGATCATCCGCCACATGGCTGGCGGTATGTCGCGCTGCTGTTATGCGCGGTTCTGGCCGGCATAGTCTTGTGTGGACTTGAAATATGCCGAAGACGGGGCCGTGGGTGCAGCAAAGACAGCAGCGTGGACAGAGCAGATTTCAGCAGCTGTGCTGCTGAAGATGCAACCGCGACGGCAGATGGTATGCGGCGCATGCCGCATAATGGACGCGTCGTGAGATACGCCAATATCCATCTCGGCAGGCTTGCCGTGATGGAGCGTTTCGTGATGACCCAAACACGACACATCGATGCTGGCATATCCGAATGTATATCAACGGGATATATCGGATTGCCGGCAGTGTCGTGATGCAGAGCATGGGTCATCACACAAGGTGCAGCGCCAGCTGCACTATTGGGCACCTTGACCGGAGCGCAGCGGAGGGAAAGGTAGACCCAGCCAGACCGAGCGAGCGAGGTCTGAGTCTGGGGCTATAAGGGGCGGCGCGCCAGCGCCGGGCACCGGGTTATGCGAGCGCCAGCGAGTAGTAATACCCGGTGCAGTGCCTCGGCTATGCCGAGCGCCGGAGCGCAGCGGAGGCGTCGCACCCCCTTATGCCCTTTTCCCCCTTCTACCCCTATAACGACAAACATATAGGGGTTTTGACACAGAAGGGGGCTGCGACCTGCGTGTTTCGGGTTGTGACACGGTCTTCGACCCTTACCCGAAACGGCCCGTTGATGCGCGAAGCGCACATGGTGCCTACGCAAAACCTGCAGGTCGCCACGCTGTGCGCACCACATGCGGCGTCAGCCACTGTATGTCGGTCTTAAAGTAAGGGCCGATGACGGGTGGAAACGCCGCTTGCGGCGTCTTCCCGCGTCATCGAGACACCTGCAGCGAGCTTGCGAGCGCAAGGTGTCTAACCGCACGGCAAGACCGACATCGCCTACGTGGTGCGCACAGCCACACCCTGCACCGTGACACCGCCGTTAGGCGGTTATTGCAGGGTGGTGAAAATCCCGCAGCGAGCCATCCGCCGCCAGGCGGTGTTGATGCTGCTGCGGGGGTTGAACCACGGGCCTGATTAATACACTCCATATCTGCCCGTGCCATAAGCACAGTATCGGTGCAGACGCATCACGCTCGCGGCAGAGATATGCGCGCAAGCGCATGTAATGAGCACCGCCAGCGACGTGTGTTTCGCGAGCGCGTCGCGCTGCAGCAGATCCAGCGGCAGCGGTTGATGCACATGTGTAGCGCCGCGACTCGATTGGTTCATCTTTGTGGCAGCGGCTGTACGGCCCTGTGGCGGCCGTAGACGCCTCGGATGGACGGAGTGCGCGTGCAGAAGAACAGTTTCAAGACGTCGCTGTTCGTCGTGTATCTGCCGAAGTCGATGTGCAAGGAGATCCCCGACTACTACACCAGTGAGGTGGACGGGCGCGAAGTGAAACGTCCGCGCTATGTCGCCCGCGACTACGAGGAAGCAAAGCAGTACCTCGAAGAGTCAATGCGCTGGCTTGCAGAAAACTTCATCCCCGGCGGTATCGACGCAGTCGCTGGCGGTGATATAAACTTTGACGAATCAACGCCACACATCCAGTTCCAGGCGGATACGTTCTCACCGAAGCCCGAAGATCCCGACAAGCTCCGTTGCCGCCCCGGCATCGCGTACAACACTGACACCTCAGTGCGGTACACATCCGGCCCGAAGAAGGGCAAGCAGATCTCGGGTAACCAGAAGTTCATCGACGCGCAACGGGGCCTGCGCGAACACATGCACTCGCTCGGCTATCCGGTGGAACTAGAAGTCTCCGAACGTCATGACGAGTCACTCAACCTCGACCGCTACACCGAGCAACAAGACCGGGAGCGCGATCTCGCCAAGCGCGAGGATGATGTGGAAGTCAAGAAGCGATCCGTGCAGCGCGACATGGACGCAATTGATCGTGACCGCGAGCAGGCTGCTAAGGAACTTGAACAGGCGCAAGAAGCCCGCGAAGCAGCCCAGCGCGTACAGGAGAATGCTGAAGCACAGGCTCGCGAGGTTGCCGAGCGTGTGCTCAAGGAAGCACGCGAGAAGGCCGAGCAAGAAGCCGAAGAGATCCGCAGCGAAGCACGCAAGGATGCTGAGCAGGAGTTGGGCCTGGCCGAAGCGCAAGCAGACGAGCTGCTCGAACGAGCCGAAGAGACTGCGCGGGCCAAGGCGGGCGATATTACAGCCGCAGCTCGCAGCGAAGCAGAGACGATCACTCGCAAGACCGACGAGGCCCGTAAGCAGGCTGAGCGCGACGCCGAGACGATCCGCAGCAAAGCACGAGATGAGGCCACGAGCATCCGCGACGAGGCCACACGCGACGCTGCAGTAACGCGCAAGGATGCCCGCGATGAGGCTGATCAGATCCGCCGCAACGCGCACACGGACGCCGAAGATGAAGCCGCCATCATCATCGAAGAAGCGGTGAAGTCAGGACAACAGTTGGAGCACTTGGATAAGAAGTTCCTGGTGCAAGAACTGCATCGCAGCCCAGAGTTGCTTGAGCGTTACACGCTGTTCAGGCAGTCGCAGACCTCAGGCAAGAAGGGCGGGGCGCAGCAGCGTGCACGCGAGCGCATCGAGAAGCGCCGCCAGCAGCAACAGCAGCGTGATCGTGATGGCGGTATGGAGTTGTAGCACTGCTCTCCCCTGCCCTGTACGGCCTTCTGCGGGCCTAACAGGGGGCCGTCGGCGTCGTAGGTCATTGGCGGCGGGTAAACGGCTGATATTCAGCGAAAATCGAAGAAATCTCGGCTAGGCGGGGCCGGTGTCACTACGTTGCGCAGTGAATTGGCCTGTTGAGTGGCGGAGATAGTGCGCAGCACGTCGGTGTGTACGACGGGGCATGTGCTGCGCAGAAGAGATGTCCGTAGAAGGGCCGACAGAATGTCGTTGTCATTCTGTTGCGTAGTAAAGGTGTCAATAGGATGACAAACCACTTCACTGCCCAATTCACATGTCATTAAAGTGACAGGGCATTTGATTGCGCAGTAAACGTGTCGATGAAATGGGTGCCCAATACACAGTGCAACCTACGTGTTAATGAAATGTCACAGACACTACATAGTGCAGTGAGTTGCGCAGCAGAAACGCCAGTAAAAGCACCGCACCACTGCACCGTAAAACTGCACAAGTGATTCGCAGCAAATTGGCGTGTGAAATGGTTGAAAAAATAACCCCGCAGGTTTCCCTGCGGGGTTTCGTAGTTAGAACGGTACTTCTTCGCCCTCAGCGCCAGCCAGGGCGGCGGTCGCCGCCTCGCCTCCGCGACGGGCAGCGCGAGCAGCGGACTCCTTCTTGGAATCGATCAGCTGCACCGTGTCGATGCGCGCCACCAGCGGGTACTGCTTCACACCGTCCTTGTCGGTGTAGACGTCGGTCTTGAGCGAGTAGCTCACCGCAACGCGATCGCCGGAGCCGATGCAGCCGAACACACCGGGGTTCGCGGCGTCCTGGACGTAGCCGGTCAGCTCCACGATCTCGCTTTCCACCTTGCCGGTGGACTTGTTCTTGAAGGTGTTGCGCGCATAGACGCTGAGCTTCACCGTCGCGCCGCCGTTTGCGTGCTCGAACAGCTTGGGTGCGCGAGCTGCGTTGCCGACGATGGTGCCGTTGTTGAAGGGGTTGGACATGTTGGTTCTCCTTACGTGAGTGGGTGTGATTTGCCGTGCAATTTGGGTACTTAAGCAGCTGCTTTGCTGCTGCGGGGCGGTTGCGCTGTCGTTACAACACTGCCCAGGGCAGCGGTGTGCCTGCCGCCTCTAGGTCGCGCAGTTCTTGTGCTGCGCCCGGATCGGCGTCCTCGCCGTCGATGCCGTCGGCGAGCTGGTAGAGCAGTTCCAGGTCGGTGTGGGTGATGTCGCGCATCACGTGCCTCCTTGTTCGGATTGATGGTCAATCCGTCTGTTGGAGACAGCTCTGCTGTCTAAAGGTCACTCCCCTGCCTCGTTGCGGTGTCTGTCGTCGCAAGCCAAGGCCCCGCGAGAAAAAGAAACCCCGTTGCATTGCTACAACGGGGTGTGTGGTGCTACTCGGCAAACAAGATCGTGCGGGTCTTCTCAGCGCCCTCGCGGACAAGCTCGACCATCCGCTCGCCCTGGCCGATATCGGTCAGCTTCGCCACCAGCGACGGGAAGTTCTCGTCTGGCCCGATCTCGGTGGCTCGCTGCGCAGCCACGCCAGCTAGCCCCGGCTGGCCTGTGGCGTGAGCGAGCACGGCAACAGTGGCGGTGAGCTGCGAGCGCATGCCTGGCCAGCTGGTCGGGACAGCGCGCATAACCTTCTCTATGAACGCAAGGCCCGCCTGCGGGTCATCGAGCAGTGCGGCAAGCAGCGTGTCCCGCAAGCGCGGCGTGGTGAAGCATTTCAGCGCAGACCGAACAGCGCGAGCGCTCGGCTGGGTGATCCCTGCCGCCGCCTGCTCATACTCACGCTGCAGCACGTCTGCGAACATGGGCGGGATATACGCCAGCGCGTCTTCGATGATGTCGGCGTGCTCGGCAGCGTCGATGCCGTGGTCAGTGCTGTTCAACCGTGCCTCGATGTCGTCTTTGCTCGGCTCCGGCAGCTCGCCGGTGTGCTCTAGCATCTGCTGCAGCGCCGCTGATGCGGCGACCTCGCCGACAACACCGTGGCGCGGCTCGTCGATGAGCGGATGCTGGTACACAGACCACCAAGCAGCCCCAGTGACGATCTCGGGCACCTGCACCACCCCGAGCAGCGGCGGTAGCGGCGAGGCCCCGCTGGTGAGGTACGTGGCCGTCTCGTCGAAGACCGGCTGCGCAATGTCATCGCTGATCATGTACGCGATAACAGCGTCGAGTTCGAGGTGGTGGACCCACGCTGCGAACCGCTCGCGGCTCTCGGTGAGCTTCTCCACTGCTTCGTCCAGGTCGAACCGTGCGACCGGGCCGAGGCGGACGGTGTCGACGCCCTCGTCGTCGACGAAGAACGCGAGGATCAGCGAGTTGTTCGGGTAGAACCCGAGGATGCCGGGGAGGTTCGCGAGGATCTCGCCGTGGGATGCAAGCGTGTGAGAATGGGTGGACATGGCAGTGCTCCTTTGCACGAATACGGGGTGTATGTGGTCAATCCCGTATTCGGCCCGGCTCTGCCGGTCGCAGGCGTATCCCAGCAGTGCAGCACTCATGTGTGCCGAGCGTCGCTAGCGCAGCCTGATGCCTTCTCGCCGGGTGCGAGCGCTAGCGACGCAGCCTGTGCTTAAGCGTCGGCTTCGATGCGCTTGAGAGCGCGATAGATCGTCGGCCGCGAGACGTTAAAGGTGCGCGCTACAGCGCTGACGGACTTGCCGCCGTCGATAAGCTCCTTGGCCATCTGCGCCTGCTCAGCGCTGAGCTTCGGCTTGGGGCCGGCGACCCTGCCCTGTGCGCGGGCGTGCGCCACGCCCTCACGGGTGCGCTGGACAAGCAGGTCACGCTCCCACTCGGCAAGACTTGCCATGACGTTGATAACCACCTTGTCGGTGGGCTTCGACGTGTCCAGCGCTGGCTCCAACACCTTGACGTTGATGTCACGCTCGGCGAGGTCAGCGATGGTGTTCACGGTGTCCGCGAGGCTGCGGCCGAGCCTGTCCAAGCGCGTGACAACGAGCGTGTCGTCGGGGCGCATGTACGCCAGCGCGTCATCAAGACCAGGCCGTTGCCAGTTGGTGCCGGAGATGGTGTCTGAGTAGATGTGGTCCGGGTCGCAGCCAGAGCCTGAACGCTCAGATGACTTCGAGCCTGACTTCTAGCCTGGAACCGCTGGTAGAAGTAGCTGTATCTGAGGCAATGTCGAAAGAGCCTAAGAGCCTGCACGAGGCAGCAGAAGCCTCTAAGAAGGCTCGCAGCGCTCTGCTCCAGGAGAAGGAGTCCAACGAAAAGCTGCTGGAGGAGATACGCGCAGAACGCAAGCAGTATAACGACGATATGGAAAAGTCGAACACGAACTTTATTAAGGCCTGCATGTCTGCCTCGTGGATTGCAGCCAGTGTTCTCTTCGTTGCTATCGCACTCGTTGCTGTCGGAGCCTTGGGGAACGGGCTGCTAAGTATGCTCGGCATACCCGACGGCGTGTCTGCCTTGTGGGGTCACGTCCAGGAGGCCAACGGCATCGGCCCAACACTGGGCTGGTTGGCGTTAACACTTATCGTCATAGGGGTTCTTATAGCGCTTATGACCTGGATGTTGTCCCAGGCTGCGCCGGGTATTGCTCACTTAGTCGAGGAATACCGTCGCAATCACCCGAGGAAAGAAACGAACCACTAACTAGAACACGTGCACCGTAAAAAGTAAAAATCCCCACAACACAGCGTAGCGGTTAACCGCTACGCTTCTTTTATGCTCTTCCTATGCCCCAACTTTGCAACAGCACCAATAAACTGGCGCCCCGGTTATAAGTTGGGGCGCCAAGTCGATGTGCTCGAGTCGGGGGATGTTAGTGGCCGGTGCCAAGCCGGCCAGACAGGCGGTTCAGCCGGTCCTGACTGGGACCGTCGAGCCCGATAATGGACACGGTTTTGCCTCTGTCCTGGAACTTCTGCGTAATCGCGTCAAAGGTCGCGACCGTGGAGGCATCCCAGATCTCCGCCTCAGTGAGATCAATAGTGATATGACGGGCAGAATCGGTGTAATCAAAGCGATAAACCAGGTCATTGCTTGATGCCCAAAACAACTGGCCATGCACCCGGTAGGTACGAGTATCAATCTCTCCATCGCCGTCGCCGTCGATCTCGGAGACCTTTTCAATGGAAGCGATATGTGCCATCCGACGGGCGAACATGATCATCGCGGTGACCACACCCAACACCACACCAATGGCCAGGTTGCTGGTGGCTAGGGTGGCAATAATCGTCACGGCCATAACAATGGTCTCAGAGACCGGCATGAGTTTAAGGGTGCGTGGATGCACCGAGTGCCAGTCGATGGTGCCGACCGAGACCATGATCATGATTGCCACCAGGGCAGCCATCGGGATCATGCCAACGATGTCGCCCAGTGCCAGGACCAGGACCAGCAGGAACACACCGGCTAACAGGGTGGATAGGCGGGTACGTGCCCCGGATTCGCGGACGTTGATCATGGTTTGACCGATCATCGCGCAGCCACCCATGCCGCCGAAGAAACCGGAGGCAATATTAGCCACCCCCTGTCCCCAGGATTCACGAGTTTTATCGGAATGAGTGTCGGTGATGTCATCGACGAGCTTGGCGGTCATCAACGATTCCATGAGACCGACCACGGCCATGGCCAGGGCATAAGGCGCGATGATCTGCAGGGTCTCCAACGTCCACGGCACGTTCGGAATAAACAGGGACGGTAAGGTCTCCGGCATCTTGCCCATGTCCGAGACCGTCGGGACAGTCAAACCGGCGGCAATGACCAAACCGGTGAGCACGATAATCGTGACCAGCGGGGCAGGGATCACACTGGTGAGCTTGGGGAAGAAAATCATGATCACCACACCCAAGCCGACGAGTGGGTAGACTATCCAAGGCACATCAATGAGGTGTTCGAGTTGGGCGGTGAAAATCATAATGCCCAGTGCATTGACGAAACCCAGCATCACCGATCGGGGGATAAAACGCTGAAGTTTCGCCACACCGAGGGCGCCGAGCACGATTTGTAGGACACCGCCCAACAGGACGGTGGCGATGAAATAATCCATCCCGTAACCACGCGCCACAGGAGCAATGACTAGGGCAATAGCCCCGGTGGCGCCGGTGATCATTGCCGGGCGGCCACCGGTAAAGGCGATCGCAATGGCCATGACTACCGAGGAAAACAGACCCATGGCTGGGTCAACACCGGCAAGGATGGAAAAGGCAATGGCCTCAGGGATCAGCGCCAGGGATACCGCCAGTCCGGCCAGAATCTCTATACGGATACGGGCGGGGGAAGAAAATGCGTAACGGAAGGATTCGATGATCCCGGTAGGGGCATCAGCGCCGTCTGGACTCAGGAGGGGGCGGGGGGCCGCCGTGCTAGTTTCAGTCATAGATGTCCAATCTTTGAGGGGATAGGTAACTGGGCGAACGCCCGAAAGGAATCCAACCCTCTAGTAACTTTAGGTTTGGTGATGGTGGTCATGGTAGCGGGAGTTTTACTCAACCGCCAACCCAGGCACAGGAACCCGTGGGCAACATCACCGTGAAGGAGAACAGGCAATGCAAAACAGTAATTTCAAGATCGGCGAGGTCGTTGACCAGACGGGGTTGTCGATTCCCACCTTGCGTTATTATGACAACGTCGGCCTGATTACCCCATCGGGGCGTAGCCCTGGTGGGTTCAGGCTTTATAGTGAGGCTGATGTACGTCGTGTTTTGCTGGTGCGACGGATGAAACCGCTGGGGTTTACTCTGGATCAGATGCGGGAATTCCTGGAAGCTGCGGAGATTCTTCATAGTTCAGATGGCGGGCAGGACAGTGATACCGCACAGCAGGCACGGAGTAATGCCAAGGCCACCCTTGCCGACATTCGTGAGGAGACGCGCACCCGCTACGAAAAGCTACGCAAGCAAATTGCCTACGCTGAGGAATTCCTCGATCTGGTCAACACCCTGGTACCCTAAACTGCCCCCATCCTTCGCAGGGAGAAAAAGACCATCGTATTGAATGCGCTCTGTCGAATCGCGTTCCAGATGAAGTGGACGAACGCCCGCGGCCTCTCCGGAGTGGATGGCGATAGTACAGAGGACTTCTGAAATCCGTGCAGACGACTCCTCAAAACGACACAGTCATCCAAGGTCACAAAATCGAAAATTGTCACTTAACCCCATCACTTCCAAACCGGCTTAAGTGACAAAATGCCATCGCTAAAGTCCCGATTTGAGTCCCAGGACGTGCGCCTTAAGAGAAATAACTAAAGCCCCTACCAGTGTTTCTCCTGGTAGGGGCTTGGAAGTTGGTAGCGGGGGCAGGATTCGAACCTACGACCTCTGGGGTAACAAGAGCCGTGTCATACTTCCTGCGAACGCCACGGTTGAGCAGTGTCGCCCCCGATACACGAAGGCAGATCTCCCCCGAACTGCCGGCTCCCGTGGCGTTCCTTCGTAAGAGCTTTGCGCGCCGCAGCGCATGCGCGCGATTGTTGACGTGTCACACACTGCAACCTAGTTCCACACGATCTGCACCGATTCAGGGTTAAAGGTCTTGGTGCCGCGCACGCCACGGCGCAGGCGCACCTGGCACAGGGTATTGATAACTCGGCGCTGCACGGCAAGCTCTGCGTTGTCGAAGGCATCCACGGGCGAGGCGTAGCCGGTTGTGTCGAGCAGCGCCGATGCGCCAGCAAGACGGGCACGGCGCGTTTCGAGTTTCTCGATCTGCGGCTCATAACGGTTTCGCGCGCGCTTGAGGTCACGGGCCTCGATAAGCTCCTCATCGTAGTCAGCCTGGACGCGGGCGAGCTTTGCGCGAAGCTCAGCGAGTTCGTCGTCGATGGCGTTGACCTCGTCGTCGTCCACAGTCGGCAGCAGGTCCGCCAGGTCGTCACGGCCAAGGCGGGCGCGGATCACGGCGAGCACAAAATCATCGACGCTATGTGTGCGCACTAATCCACAGGCGGCGCAGCGGTAGCGGTCGGCATGTGTGCGCACGGGGTTGCCACACTCGTCGCAGACATACAGACCCGAGCCGAGATGGCGGCGAGTGTTCCGGCGCTCCTTGTTGGTCAGCCGGTCGGGATCGTCGAGCACGTTCTGCACGCGCCACCACAGATCTGGTGTGACGATCGGCTCCCACTGCCCTTTCACCGGCTCGCCGGTATCGGGGTCGCGGACGATATGCGTGACACGGCGGTATTTGTTCTTCACGCCTTTGCGCTTGGCCTTCTTATAAGTGGAGTAACCCGCATACACGGGGTTGCGCAGGATCGAGTGCAACGACGTGTAGGCCCACGGCTGCGCGTCGGGAACCGGCTTTTCTTCCTGGCCTTCAGCGCGGCGTCGAGCGTTGCGCTCTGTGACCACGGTGTACATATGGCGCGGCGTGGTCGGGATATCCGGCAAGCCCGGTTGATCGACCCCAGATAAGGCGCGCGCAATGTCGCGCATGGAGTTGCCCCTCTCGACAGCGCGGAACATACCGAGCACGGCGGCGGCTTCGGATGGAATGATCTCGCCGGTGGAGGTGTAGCCGATAGGGCGCACACCGCCGGAGTACCAGCGGCCCTGCTCGGCGCGTTGCTGTTGCGCACGAGACTGGCGCATGCTCTTTCGCTCGATCTCGCCGCGTGCCACGGCTGCTTTGATGCGCGCGTACATTCTGCCGCCGTCGGTGGCAAGGTCAGCATCACCGTTCGCAGTGACGAGTTTCAGCCCCTGCTCCTCTGCCCTGTCGATCCACTCTTCGAGCTGCCAGGGCTGCCGTGTGAGGCGGTCGAGGTCCCAGCAAATGATCGCGTCGATCTCGCCGCGCTCAAAGGACGCCACCATCGCGTCGTAGTCGGGGCGGTCCACGTCCTTCTTCGACGCGGAGATCGACTGATCGACGTAGGTATGCACGACGTCCCAGCCGCGTTGCTCGGCAAGGGCTTCGCAGTCCTGGCGCTGCCGGTCGATGGCGAGGCCGTCCATGGCAGCATCGAGCGAGATACGGAGGTAAATAGCAGCACGTGTTGTCATGCCGCTAACACTAGCGCGCCTCAGGTTACATTGAAACGAAACTCCACGATGTCGCCGTCAGCCATCACGTAATCCTTGCCTTCCATGCGGACCTTGCCGGCCGCGCGGGCTTCCTGCATGCCACCGTATTTGATCAGGTCGTCATAGGACACGATCTCAGCTTTAATGAAGCCCTTCTGGAAGTCCGTGTGAATAACCCCGGCAGCCTGCGGAGCAGTATCACCGCGATGGATTGTCCACGCGCGTGATTCCTTCGGGCCTGCCGTCAGATAGGTCTGCAAGCCAAGAGTTTCAAAACCAACGCGCGCCAGCTTGTCCAAGCCGGCTTCGCTCTGTCCGGATTCTTCCAGCATCTCGCGCGCATCGTCTTCATCAAGCTCAACCAGTTCGGCTTCGAATTGAGCGTCAAGGAAGATGGCATCGGCCGGAGCGACCAGCTCGCGCAACGATGCCTGCAGGGCCTCGTCTTCCATCCCCTTCGCGTCCATGTTGAACACGAAAATGAACGGCTTGGTCGTCATGAGCTGGAACGACTTCAGCGCATCGGGATCCAAGTCAGCGCCCGCAGGGCCCGACAGGAGCTCGCCACGTTCGAGGATTTCAAGAGCTGCCTTGGCAGTTTCAAGGACGACCGCTTCGGTCTTCTTACCTCGCACCTCTTTTTCGAGGCGCGGGATCTGCTTTTCCAGCGTCTGGATGTCGGCAAGAATCAGCTCGGTCTGGATCGTCTCAATGTCGGAAGCAGGATCAACCTTGCCGTCAACGTGCACGACATCGGGGTCTAAGAATGCGCGAGTCACCTGACAGATCGCGTCGGCCTCGCGAATATTCGCGAGGAACTGGTTGCCCAGGCCTTCACCCTCAGACGCACCTCGGACGATACCTGCAATATCAACGAAGGAAACCGTCGCGGGAATAATCTTCTCTGAATGGAAGATATCCGCCAGCACCTTCAGACGAGGATCCGGCAAAGGCACAACGCCAACGTTCGGTTCGATGGTTGCGAACGGGTAGTTCGCCGCCAGAACGGTGGCACGAGTCAGAGCATTGAACAGGGTCGACTTGCCGACGTTGGGCAGTCCTGCGATTCCGATAGTAAGAGACACGCTCACCATTCTAGGTCAGCGTGCCATCGTGTGGAGTATCAGCTGGTGTGATCAGGGCCAGCCTTGCGCGGTGCGTGCGGGCGCGCGTCGACTAAGCCCTTCGCTTCCAGTTCCGTTCGCAAATTACGAGGCAACGCGAAGGTGATCGTTTCCGTTTCAGTTCGAACAACGTCAACCGTGGGGAACCCACGAGGTTGCAACCACTCAATAACATCGCGAACTAGGATCTCAGGCACGGAAGCACCCGAGGTCAGACCGACCGTCTGAGCGCCTTCAAACCAGGCTTCCTGCAGTTCTTCAGCCTTATCCACGCGATACGCTGCACCGGCACCGGCTTCAAGAGCGACCTCGACAAGGCGCACCGAGTTCGAGGAGTTCGCCGAACCGACAACCACCATGACGTCAACCTTCGGGGCAATCGTCTTAACGGCAACCTGACGGTTTTGGGTCGCGTAGCAAATGTCGTCCGACGGAGGGTCAATCAGATTGGGGAAACGCTGACGCAGGCGGTCAACCGTTTCGCGCGTCTCATCAACGGACAACGTGGTCTGTGAAATCCACACGACACGGTCAGGATCACGAACCTCAACGTTTGCGACCTCGTCGGGTGTTCCCACGACCTGAATATGCGAAGGGGCTTCACCGAAAGTACCTTCGACCTCTTCGTGCCCCTGATGCCCGACCAGAATGATGTCGTAATCTTCCTTCGCAAAACGCACGGCCTCGCGGTGAACCTTGGTCACCAACGGGCACGTCGCATCGATCGTGGCAAGCTGACGCCGTTCAGCTCCATCACGTACTTGTGGCGAAACACCGTGTGCGCTGAAGACGACGCGAGCCCCTTCGGGGACCTCGTCAGTCTCTTGGACGAAAACCGCGCCACGCTTCGTCAGTGACTCAACGACGTATTTGTTGTGCACGATCTCTTTACGCACGTAAACCGGCGCACCGTAAAGGTCCAAGGCCTTTTCAACGACATCAACAGCCCTGTCCACTCCGGCGCAGTACCCACGTGGTGCGGCCAAGTAGATGCGACCGGTCTCCTCTCCCGATTCCTTTGAAGAAGCGGAGTAGGTCGAATCGATGGCGGGAAAAGCATCCGTCAGGTCACTCATGCTCTCAATTTACCGACATCTGGGTCGTGAGTGCGCGCTGAACGGGGCTTTGAGTACAGCTCCACATTTCTGCAATTCGATTCACCCATGGTCTGTGGCATTCTTGAATGCGTGACGAATCAACCTCTGGCACTTCGGGCCGCGGACACAACCGCAGATAACCCTTGGCCTCTCCGCAAGCTAACGGAGAACATCAAAATCTACGTCGAACGTATGTCTACGCTCTGGGTCGAAGGCCAGATCGTTGAATATAAGCCACGCGCTACCTCGAAAATCGCATTCTTCGTCCTCCGTGATGTTGAGACCGACACTTCGATGACCGTCACCGCATGGCCGGGAATAGTGAAAGAACTTGGTGACGCTTTCACAGAGGGCGCACGGATCGTCACGCGTGTTACCCCTCAGTTTTGGACATCAAAGGGTTCCCTGAATCTGCGCGCACAAGAAATCCGTATCGCGGGCTCGGGCAATCTTCTGCTTCAGATCGAGCAATTGCGCGTTCAGCTTCAAAAAGAAGGACTCTTTGCGCTTGAGCGAAAGAAGCCCCTCCCCTTCCTGCCCGGTCGAATCGGCCTGATCTGCGGGTCGAACGCGAAAGCGAAAGACGATGTCCTCGTCAATGCCACAGACCGCTGGCCCGTCGCCGACTTCGAGATCAGGGAAGTCGCCGTTCAGGGCGAGCGCTGCGTACCCGAAGTCATGAGCGCTCTCAGTGAATTGGACGCACGGCCCGATATTGATGTCATCGTCATTGCACGCGGTGGTGGCTCCGTCGAAGACCTTCTGCCGTTCTCTAACGAGCGACTACTGCGCGCCGTCGCATCAGCTTCCACTCCGGTCGTGTCGGCGATTGGGCACGAGGCCGACGCTCCCCTGCTGGACTTTGTCGCCGACTTCAGGGCGTCGACTCCGACGGATGCCGCGAAGCGAATCGTCCCGGACTATGCAACTGAGCAAGCGCACATTCAAACAGCAATCGACACAATGCGCGGAGCCATCATGCTTCGATTGGGCCGCGAGCGCCAGTTCATCGATTCATACGCTTCTCGCCCGGTTCTGCTCAGCCCTGGGGCGGTCGTCGATACGCATCGCGCGGGGCTTACTCAAGCGCTCACCGGTTTGCGACATGCAGTCGAGCGACGCCTTTCAGCTGAAACAACCGCACTGGGACGGATGCAGGCAACACTCACTGCTCTTTCCCCACAGGGAACACTCGACCGTGGATATTCAATTCTGAAGCTTCCCAGTGGAGCGATCATCAAAGATGTTGCCGACGCACCAAAAGGTAGTTTGATCGAAGGCATCCTTGCATCGGGCCGAATGGTCGCTCAGGTTGTGGGAACTACGCCCGCGCCCCCGGCAGACCAAGCGAACGGATAAATGGACGCGGCCTCGTCCTCCTTTCTTTGCACATCACTCACTCTCACATCGACTGTCATACCCCGGAGGTACATATGGATATGAATAACGAACTGGCTCCCGTCGAGTCACTGTCCTACGAGCAAGCACGCGACGAACTCGTGCAGATCGTCAAGCAACTCGAATCGGGTCAAGCACCGCTTGAAACGACTCTGTCTCAGTGGGAGCGCGGGGAAGCGCTGGCCGCTCACTGCAAGCAGATTCTTGATGTTGCCGCGTCTCGTCTGGATAAGGCTGAGGCTCGCGTACAGTAGCTGGCAGGCGCGAATGATGGTTCGCGGTAGAGCTTGCAATCGGATTCGTTTGGGAGCCTTTGTGGATTTGCTTGAATATCCGCTTTGGGGTCGATCGCGGTGTTCATGGCCGAGCAACAGACCAACGCCCTGCGCACAGATGCCACACGCGAGCATCGATTGGGCACGTTGAAACCCTGCTCAGACTAAAATCGGTACAGATCGCGCAGCCTGTCTGCGCACCCAACAAAGGATGTGCCATGGATCTTGCTCACGAGCCTCATATTCTCGCCATCGGCGAAGCGCTCATTGACATCGTTACGCCCATTTCTCACCCTGAAGATGCACGCGAAATCCCCGGCGGTTCGCCAGCGAACGTCGCTATGACCCTTGGACGTCTGGGGCGCCCGTCGGTGCTCTCCACGTGGTTTGCAAACGACCCGCGTGGCAAGGTCATCGAGGAACATTTCACCGCTTCCCACGTGGTCATCACCCCCGAATCGCGCGGGGCTCACCACACGACCACCGCTCTTGCATCCATTGATGACAAGGGCGCGGCCACCTACACGTTCGACTTCGACTGGAACCCCACCAGCCCGATCCCTGTGTCTGACCAGGCGCTGATCGTGCATGCAGGCTCGATTTCCGCGGCCGTCCAACCCGGTGCCGACACCGTGTACGAGGCCTTGAAAGCAGCACGTCCTCACGCGCTCATCACCTTCGACCCGAACGCCCGTCCTGCCGTTATGGGCTCGCCAGAAAAAGCCTTGCCCCTCGTCGAAAAATTCGTCGCAGTATCGGACGTCATCAAGGTGTCCGACGAGGATCTTGAGTGGCTCACCAATGGTGAAGACCTCGATCATGTGATTGCCCGTTGGCTTGGCCTTGGGCCTTTGCTGATTATCGTCACTCGCGGCAAGAAGGGCGGTCTAGCCGTTTCGAAGTCCGGTGTCCGCGTCGAAGCTACCCCCGGCGATGTCAAGGTCGTCGACACCGTTGGTGCCGGAGATTCGTTCATGGGTGGCATTTTGGATGCAATGTGGCGTCTTCAGTTGCGCGGTCCTCAGGGACGCGCTGGCCTTGAAACGATCAATGCCGACAAGGTCCAAACGATCCTCGACCGCGCTTCCCGAGTCTCTGACGTGACCGTGTCGCGCGCGGGCGCTAACCCGCCCTGGTCGCACGAAATCGACTGACACACTACGTGAAATACGGGCGATACCTCATGAGGTATCGCCCGTATTCTCTACGCAACAGGTGGCTTCACATCACCGGTGTCACACTCCGACGGATCTATTTTCCCAGCCTGCGTTCACGTTGAGCATAGGAGCGCAGAGCACGCAGGAAGTCCACGCGCCTAAAGTCCGGCCAATAGGCCTCGCAGAAGTAGTACTCCGAATGGACTGACTGCCAAATCATGAACCCGGACAGTCGTTGCTCGCCGGACGTGCGGATCACCAAATCGGGGTCCGGTTGATCTTTCGTGTACAGGTGAGCAGTGATATCCGCATCGGATAGACAATCCGCGACTTCGTCAAGGTTCTTCCCCTGGGCCGACGCCTCGCGCATGATGGCGCGAACAGCTTCGGTGATTTCGTGGCGTCCTCCGTAGCCGACAGCAACGTTGACTTTCATGCCCTGAATGGTCTCGGTCGATGCAACCGATGCGCGTATCCGCGCTGCTACGTCTTCGGGGAGTAGGCCCAAGTCTCCAACGACGTTGAGATGCCATTTTCCTTGCATAGCCAAGTGATCAACGGCGTCGGCGATGATACCAAGAAGTTCGGTCAGTTCCTCTGATGTGCGAGAAAGATTGTCGGTCGACAACATCCACAATGTGATGACTTCGACGCCGAGTTCTTCTGCCCAGACGAGGAATTCGGAGATCTTTTCGGCGCCGGCACGATGGCCTTGCGACGCTTGTTTGCCGGTGGACTTGGCCCAACGACGGTTTCCGTCAAGAATGACACCAATGTGTCTGGGGATGGCCGACTGGGGAAGCTGCTTGCGCAGACGTTCCTCATACAGGTCATAGGCCAGAGCTAGTCGCGCCATGTTCCCTCCCATTTCAAGCTAGCGGTAGCCGTTGACAGTGCCATAACCGCTAACGACACCGTATTAGGCAACCGCTAGCGATCGTTGATCTGCGTTAAGGGTAATCGTTTTTCATAGTGAAAGTGACCTCACCTACACGCATATGCGCATTGGAGGTACGCGATGAGCACGATTGTTGGAACCGAACACCTCGAAGGCATTGGAAGATGGTCATCTGCTGGATCGCACCTCGTGCACAATCACTAACTTACGGTAACGTAGGTTATGTGGATATCAGCTTGAGGCTGACAGCCACAGTTCGCATTTATTCGCGTTCACATTCGTTTAGGGAGGCATCGTGAAGGTCGCATCACTTCATCCGAAGTCGTGGGTTCCAAACCAACTGATCGCTATTAAGCCTCACCTGCGAGGATGGTTACATCTTGTTACAGCCCCACTCTCGCTAGCGGCATCGATCGTGCTGATCTGTCTTGCCCCGACGACTCCGACGAAGTGGGCATCAGCGGTTTACCTTGCCTCGTCTCTTCTTCTTTTTGGCATCTCGGGTCTCTATCATCGCTTCTACTGGAAGCCGAACTGGGAGCTCGTGTGGAAACGGCTTGATCACTCGAATATTTTCCTTCTGATCGCCGGCACATACACTCCCTTGTCGGTTGCCCTGCTAACCAGGCACGATGCAACGGTTCTGCTGTCGATTGTCTGGACTGGCGCCATCATCGGGATCCTCATCAACCTTTTCTGGCCGACCGCCCCACGGTGGCTCTCAACGTTAATCTACGTGGTTTTGGGATGGACTGCTGTCGCATACCTCCCTCAGCTCTGGAGCGCTGGTGGCCCGGCTGTGGTCTGGCTGATCGTCGCAGGGGGCATTCTCTACACGCTGGGCGCAATCGTCTACGCAACAAAGCGTCCGGATCCTTCCCCGACGTGGTTCGGGTTCCACGAAATCTTTCACTCTTTCACCGTTGCCGCTTGGGCATGCCACTGCGTGGCCGTGTATTTGGCCGTTCTTCTCTGATTTCTGCGGCTTCGTTGACGAGGCCGGACGACTCATCTGCACGTTACGTTTGCGCCCGGAATTCACCTAACTGCTTTGCATTCGGGCAGGAATGCTTTGGCATTGCTAGACTGACTGAGTCTTAGCGCCGGTACCATCGTGCCGGCTATCGTTTTGGAGGAAACTCATGGCCGACACTCAGTGGCTGACTCAGGCTCAGTACGACCTTCTGCAAAAGGAACTCACCGAGCGCATTGAAATCAAGCGCCCGGAAATTGCGAAGCTGATCGATGCGGCTCGCCAGGAGGGCGACCTGCGTGAGAACGGTGGCTACCACGCTGCACGCAATGAGCAATCGATGAACGAAACGCGTATCCAGACTCTGCAGGAGATGCTCGCTTCAGCAGAGGTTGGCGAAACGCCCGCCGATGACGGCATCGTTGAACCCGGCATGGTTGTGACTGCTCGGGTTGGCGGACGCGAGATGACGTTCCTTCTCGGTTCACGTGACGCTGGTGGAGACTTGGGCGTGCAGGTCTTCTCTGCGAAGGCTCCTCTGGGTGCCGCGGTCACCGGGCATAAGACGGGCGACAAGGTGTCGTACGAGGCCCCAAATGGCAAGGAGATCGAGGTCGAGATCCTCGCAGCAAAGCCTTTCGTTGGCTGATCTGCTCTAGAGCGCCCTTTCATTCCTGCTCTGTCTTCAGGGGCAGCTTCAAGGTCAGCGTTTCAAAGAGGATACGCGCCTTGTTCTTCCATAGAACACCCGAAGGGAAAAGCGCCGAAGCATGTGTGGCGGGGTCAGTAGTTGTTGACTACTGACCCCGCCACACGTGTTTAACTGTCTTAAACGCTATCTAGCCTCCCCTGGGCTTTCCATGCTCTGCGCACTTTCAGTGTCGTCCATATCCGGTTTTTCCTCTGAACCGGGGGTCTCGTGGCTAGAAGTGGACGCAACCGATCCGTCAGCCACGACCTGAGACGTCGCGTCCTGGGACGAAGATTGAGCGGGGGCCTCGCTGACTCGCGTCTTCGACGAGTACGATGCTGCGACCATTTCATCGAGCATTCCGGGAGGACCGCCGGGACGATCCTGCTTTGCTGCCAGCTCTGGCATGGAGTCATATCCATGCAGGTAGAGGAACGTGGCATTCAAGAACGCCGCAATCGGAACACCGAAAACAGCGCCAGGAATACCACCCAGCGAACCAGCGCCTGCCACGACAAGCAACACGGCCATCGGGTGAAGAGAAACAGCGTGAGACATCAACAGAGGCTGAAGAAGATTCGATTCGATCTGCTGAACAACCAAGATGATAACCAGCATGATGACGCCAGCCGTAATCCCCTGATCGACCAAAGCAACCAGAACAGCGATGGCACCGGACACCAATGCGCCAACAATCGGAACGAAGGACGCAAAGAATACGACCACAATGATCGGAAGAACCATGGGGAGCCCCAAGAAGAAGGCTCCCAAACCGATACCCACCGCGTCGATAGCAGCAACTTCAATCTGGGTGCGAACGTACGAACCGAGCGTCACCCAGCCACGAATCGCAGATTCGTGCAGAGGAGTACGTGCCGGAGCTGGGAACAGTCGAACGATCCACAGCCAGATTGTGCGCCCCTCTTTAAGGAAGAAGAACAGGCAGAACAGCATAATCAGGAAGCCGGAAACCAACGACACCACCGAGGATGTGACCGAGTAGGCCTGACTGAAAATCTGCTGCACGTTCTGCTGCACATAGTTGGTAATCTGAGTCATCGCGCTGGTGACAACATTGTCGAAGACCGTCATGTCGATCTTCCATGGCAACTTAGCCAGCCAGTCACGGAACGTATCAAGACCACCGCTAGCCTTCGTCATCAGATCAGGCAACTGCATGGTAATTTCTGTGCCCGCCTGCGACAGAGAACCTGCGACAAGCCCAACCAGAAATAGCAGACCCAGAGCTGCTGCCAGCGTCCTCGGGAGCTTTGCCTTTACCGTCAGCCAACGCACAAGCGGTTCAAGCAAGACAGCAAGAAGCAAAGCGATCGCGACAGAAATAATCAGCGTCCAGATCTTGGAGGCAGCCCACGCAATACCCACCGCTGCGATCGCAACGACAATCAGACGCCATGACAGCGCGGCAGATAAGCGAAGAGGCCAAGGAACAGACCTTGCTGCATCGCGTTCACTTTCAAGCGTATCCCCGCGGTGAAACTCCATCGTGGACTCTTCTGCGCCGACGCCATTCTTGTGCTCCGCTTCTGACACGAGCCGAGCAACAAACGCGCCAAGACGCGCTTTGTTTCGTCCACTGCGATCAAACATCGCGACCCCTTTCACTGTTGAACTGTTTCAAGACTACCTGAGACCGTGTACAAATCCTTTTGCAGCCTATTTCCTCCTCCTGTCGCGCCTTGGCGTATTCAGTGTTTGGATTAAGCCATGACAAACCTGACTGATCTTTTCAGCGGTGGCAGTTTCATTGCCCCTGCAGCTCTCAACGCTCACATTCACACTGAGCCCGGCAAGAACGAAGAAGTCATCTATTTTGCAGCGGGGTGTTTCTGGGGAGTCGACAAAGTCTTCTGGAATACTCCTGGGGTCGTTGCAACCGCAACGGGCTACATGGGTGGCACGCTGGAAAACCCCTCCTACGAAGACGTCTGTAGCGGGCTGACCGGTCACGCTGAAACCGTGCGCGTTGTCTATTCAACCGAAAAGACCAGTGTGGCTCAGCTCATTTCCCTCTTCTTTGAGATTCACGATCCAACTCAAGTGAACCGCCAGGGTAACGACCGTGGGACCCAGTATCGCGGTGCAATCTGGACTTCGACGGATGGACAGTTGGCAACGGCTCTCGCTGCCCGTGATGCGTATCAAGAAAAGATCAGCGAAGCTGGCTTCGGCCAAATCGCAACTGAGATCGCCCCCGCATCTAAAGCCGGTCAATTCTGGTATGCAGAGGGCTATCACCAAAAGTACCTGTTTAAGAATCCCAACGGATACGAATGCCACGCACGAACAGGGATCCCCTGCCCGATCGTCTAGTCACCTAGCGCTTCAACACCCAACGTTTCTGGTTGGCTTGTGCGCATATATACGAGGCCGCGCCCGCAACAAAGCATTGTGCTTGCTACGGGCGCGGTTCGTTGTCTCTGAACTCAGGCAACGCCCATGATGTCGGTGACGAACACCAGCGTGTCACCGCCACCGATACCTGCCTGTGGCACGCCACGTGCGCCATAGCCGTATTCCGGCGGGATGGAGAGCAGAACGCGCGAACCAACGCGGTGGCCCAGCAGGCCCTCGTCCCATCCGCGGATGACCATACCAACGCCGATCTGGAAACTCAGGGCTGCCCCGCGATCGTAGGAGTTGTCGAAGATATCGCCACCGAATACCTGGCCAAGGTAGTGGCAGTGGATGGTGTCTCCGGCTTCAACGACGTCGCCGTCACCTTCTGTCAGGACCTCGACAAGAAGTTCGTCGGAGGGAGCATTTTCGAAGGTGAGCTGGGGCTTACGAGCAAAGTCGCCGGTAACAGTGATGTTTTCCATGAGGATTCTTTCAAGATTCGTGATGCACGGTAAGAATTCGATTCCTTGCGTTGGAATCGGAGAGGAAGAGTCAGTTGTCCCTGAATGCTGCGATGAGTCGCAGAATCTCTAGGTACATCCACACGACGGTGACCAGAATACCGAAAGCACACATCCACGCATACTTTGCAGGAACACCCTGCTCTACACCGATTCGCGCTTGGTCAAAATCGCCGATCAGGCAGGCTGCTCCAACGAAGACAGCCAGTAGACCAACGACAATGCCCAGCGGAATACCCATCACGGTAATCGAGTCGAAGCCAGCGGAGGAAAGGACACCCGTCAAGGTCAAAACCCATGACAAGAGTCGGTAAACGAGGATGCCGATCAGTGCAATCAGCGTGAACTTCATCAGCTTCGACGAATTACGGACCTTACCGGAAGCAAAGAGCGCAAGGGTCACACCGAAGACGCCGGCCGTCGCAACGAGTGCTTGAACGACGATTCCGGGGTACATCAATTCGAAGACGGCAGAAATTGCGCCAAGAGCCAAACCCTCAAAAGCCGCATAGGCGAGGATCAAAGCGGGACGAATGGTCTTAGAGAACGAATTCACCATCGCCAGAATGAAGCCAACAAGCACGCCAATACCGGACAGCACAATCGCCATCGACGGGTTCACGGCAGACAGCATCCACGTTGCCGTAGCGGCAACCAGCAGGACACCCAGGGAGATTCCGGTCTTCATAATGACGTCGTCGTAGGTCATCATCCCACGGTCAACAGCATCCGCGGCCGGTGCTTGGTACATCGACTCCATCTGAGACTGCGTGTAGCGCCCGTAGTCCATCGACGAGGCCGACCCAGCTTGGGTGGAATACGGGTTCGCCGTCGAATATGGGTAACGCTGATCCGCAGCGTTACCGGTGCCCACCTGTGATGACGGAGCGTATCCGGGCATTGTGGGGTATCCCGCCGGCGTGTAGTGCGATTCCTTCGCCCACTGAGTTTCAAGCTTGTCAAAAACTGGGTTAGACAACTTCTGGCCTCCTAGGTCTTACGTGTCTACCTCTATTGTCCCACGACTTCCACGGACTTTCCCTAGAAGAAACCGCACAAAACCGCCACAAAACCTGTGTCTTTCCTGAAAACACTCATCCCTCGCCAGACGGAGAAGGCTTAAGAAAGCGGTGAACAAGCGCGCATGGCCGACAGATCCTCATGCCCAGGCAGTGCGTTCTTTAGGTTAGAATGAGACGCGCACATGCGCGGCCCCCATGGCCCAATTGGCAGAGGCAACCGACTTAAAATCGGTGTGTTGTCGGTTCGAGTCCGACTGGGGGTACTTTTCACTCCCCGCCTATCTCAGGCAATTCCTCTAATCCTAGGCAAGCGACATGGCAATGCCATCAAGGATGTCATGCTCGGACGTCACAACACGGTCAATGACGGTCCCCTGCTCAGTTGCGCGAGCAACAACACGCTTGACGATACGGCTCCAAATCAGCGCACCCGCCGCAATCACATCTTCACGCCCCTCAGGCATAAACCCAAGAGCGGCCTTCACCTTCGAAGGCTGATCCACCATGAAACGCACCGCTTGATCAATCTGATCAAGACTCAACGACGCACCGTGAATGAGTTCCGGCTGATATGTCGCAAGCCCCAAAGCCTGAGCGGTCAACGTTGTGACAGTGCCAGCAACACCCACCAATGTCTTCACACGCTCAAGGTCAACAACTTTTTGCGCCCTATCGAGCTGTTCATCAATCCACTCGATTGCACGCTCTTGATCCGCAAGGGGGATTCCCGCTTCTTGATCAGTGTCAGCAAAGAATTTTTCTGTCACGCGCACTGCACCCATATCGACAGAAATTGCCTGACGAACCTCAGTATCACCCAAGACCAGTTCGGTCGAGCCACCACCGATATCGACGACAAGCATCGGGCTTTCGACGCCCGCCCCTAGGCCAGAGACTGCGCCCGAGAAAGACAGGGCGGCCTCGAGCGTTCCTTCAACAACCTCCGGATCGATGCCGAGAATCGAACGAACAGCATCGATAAATTCATCGCGATTGGACGCATCCCGCGACGCAGACGTCGCCACAAACCGCACCTTCGAAGCACCCAGGCGGGAGATCATGCGCTCATACTCAACAACGGCATCAATCGTGCGATCAATCGCAGCAGGATCGAAACGACCCGTTTTATCTACTCCCTGCCCCAAGCGAACAATACGCATCTGACGAGTCAAATCAGTCAGGCGCACACCGTTTTCATCACGCTCTACATCGGCAACAAGCAACCTGATGGAGTTCGTTCCACAATCAATACCAGCGACACGATTCATTAAATACACATTCCTTTTTGGGGCACACTCCCGAGCTACGCCGTCACCTCATCAACGACACCGTCATTGCCACGCAACAACCGCGGCCAACCACCGGCTAGCAGGAGCAGCGCTGAGCGCTCCACATCCCTCGTTCTTCCATCATCGCTAACGCGCGATCACCAATCGGATTCACACCGGGACCCGCTGCTAGGGCATGACCAACCAGAGCATGAAGACACTTGACACGCGCCGGCATGCCACCAGCGGAAACACCCGAGATTTCAGGAACATCCCCCAATTCGAGACGACGTTCAATATAGTCACGATGAGCTGCCTGGTACTGAGTGGCAACCTCTTCATCATTGGCCAGCAGGTCATTGAAATCTTCCATGACATGCTCAGCCTCGAGCGTTGAACACGCCTTCACGATCGGAGGGCTGGTCAGATAGAACGTCGTCGGGAACGGACTACCGTCTTCAAGACGCGGAGCCGTCTTCACGACAGTCGGACGACCACACACGCAACGTGCACCAATACCAACAACACCGCGAGGCACACGATCCAACTGCTCACGCAAAACATCCAGATCTGCTTCGGTAGCAATCGACGGGTCTTTCCCCACTTCGGTCACGATAACGTGCTCCTTACGATTTGGCCGCAACGCGCGACTATTGAGATTGAGCGCTTTGGGCGTCACCAGGCGCTGACTGATCGCCAGACTGCGATGGTACAGCCTTCGACTGACCCACTTCAGCTTCGTCAGCTTCTTGAATCAGTTTACCGACAACTTGAATCCACGGCCGTGCTGGGCCTTCAGGCGACGCAGCGTTGATCTGCGCTTTGTCCAAATACTCCTCACCAGGATCAACCACCGCGTACTGCACCTCACCCGGCTTCACGTACCCGAGTCGTTCACGAGCCTGCGAGGCAATGAACTCCGGGTCGCTCCACAAGTCGAGCTGCTCACGCATCTGAGCATTCTGTTGCTTCGTCTGTTCTACCTTCGCGGTGATGTCACGAAGCTCCTGCTCCTGTTTCCACCACGCGTACAAATTGGGGACGAGCAATGCCCCAAGCACACCGACAAGAACAACAACGGAGAGCAAACGCGTCGAAAGCTCCAGACCGCCCACAAGGAACGTCTTTCCTTCAGCAAGACGGCGTTCTTGGCGAGCTTTCTTCTCTTGACGACGCTCGCGAGCTTTAGCTCGACGGCGTTCTTCACGACTGAGCGGAACACGTGCAGGACGGAGCTGACGAGTTGAAGCAGCGGCATTCGCCCTATGAGCGCTACGAATCTCCCGTGCTCGCTCTAGGCGTTCTGCGGGAGAGCGTGGCGCTTGCGTATCTGCCTGTCCCTTTGCGCTATCAGACTTCTTGGAGCGCTTGAACAAGGATGATTTTTCTGAAGCCTTCTGATCCTTTTTGGGCGCGGTTCCACGCAATAGACCACGATTGGGGTCTGGTCGTCGGGGCGCTTGGGGGCGCTCACTGCGTGGATTACGAGGCATGCTTCTAATGGTGCCCCACTTCGGGCTTCGGCGCGCGTCAGCCTAACGGCGAGCCGAAGCGTGCACCTGTGATGTGCTCCAACTTTTAAGCTTCATTGGCTTGATACAGCAGTGGGCCCCGAACCGTCGGTTCGGGGCCCACACGTCGCCTCAGTGCGTGAGCACATCGTCGACGAAGCGTCTTTCCTAGCTACGCTCAGTTCAGCGACCGAGGCGCGGGAAGGAGGAACGGCCAGCGTAAACAGCTGCATCGCCGAGTTCTTCTTCGATGCGCAGGAGCTGGTTGTACTTGGCAACGCGCTCGGAACGAGCCGGTGCGCCAGTCTTGATCTGACCGGAGTTGGTGGCAACTGCGAGGTCAGCAATGGTGACGTCTTCGGTCTCACCGGAACGGTGCGAGGTCATCGAACGGTAGCCGTTACGGTGTGCTTCCTCAACCGCATCGAGGGTTTCGGTGAGCGAACCGATCTGGTTGACCTTAACCAGGAGGGCGTTGGCGGCGCCGAGCTCGATGCCCTTGCGCAGACGCTCCGGGTTGGTAACGAAGAAGTCATCGCCAACGAGCTGGACGCGATCGCCGATCTTGTCGGTGAGGGACTTCCATGCATCCCATTCGTCTTCCGACAGCGGGTCTTCGATGGAAACCAGCGGGTACTTCGAGATGAGGTTCTCGTAGTACTCAACCATGTACTCGGTCGTGCGGCCTTCGCCTTCGAACTGGTACAGGCCGTCTTTGAAGAACTCAGAGGAAGCAACGTCGAGGGCGAGAGCAACGTCTTCGCCGGGCTTGAAGCCGGCCTTTTCGATTGCTTCGATGATCAGGTCGAGTGCTGCAGCGTTGGACTCGAGGTTCGGTGCGAAACCGCCTTCGTCGCCGAGGCCGGTGGACAGACCGCGTTCCTTGATGACGCCCTTGAGGGTGTGGTAGACCTCTGTGCCCCAACGGAGGGCTTCGCGGAAGGTCGGTGCACCGATCGGAGCGATCATGAATTCCTGGATGTCAACGTTGGTGTCGGCGTGCGAACCACCGTTGAGGATGTTCATCATCGGGACGGGCAGAACGTGAGCGTTCGGGCCACCGAGGTACTGGTAGAGCGACAGACCAGCGGACTCAGCTGCTGCGTGTGCAACGGCGAGGGAAACACCGAGGATGGCGTTTGCACCAAGCTTGCCCTTGTTCGGGGTGCCGTCGAGATCCAGCATGATCTGGTCGATGGTGCGCTGATCTGCAGCGTCCTCGTCGATCAGTTCGGGGGCGATGATGTCGTTCACTGCGTCAACGGCGTCCTGAACGCCCTTGCCCAGGTAACGGCCCTTGTCGCCGTCGCGACGCTCAACTGCTTCAAATGCGCCGGTGGAAGCGCCTGAAGGCACGGATGCACGTGCAAGCGTTCCGTCTTCGAGCAGGACCTCAACCTCAACGGTCGGGTTACCGCGCGAGTCCAGAATCTCGCGAGCTCCAATAGCCTCAATCCTTGCCACGTCATTCTCCAATCGATCAATTTCGTGGACTGTTGTCAGTCATAACGGTAGTACGTTTGCGGCCGTTCGGCCTAGTTGCAGACGCAAATCTGAACAAGCATTCACGCCTTGTGGGGTGCGATGATCCGTTCAGCCGCCTTTGGTCCCGATCTTTGACGGAACCAAGGAGGAATGGATCACACGATCACTCGCCAGCCCCAGCTCCGCCACCGGTCTGGTCAGCCGTGAAAACGGAAGCATCCACAACGTCACCGAAGATCGGTGACTTGAGGCTGCCATCTTCTTCAATCGTGCCGTAACGAGGGTTGATGTCAACCTGCTGCGTAGCAGCGATTTCCTTGTAGTCCTCAGCGAGGGGGGCAAGCGCATCCTGGCCCATCTGGTCCAGCTGAGCTTTGATCACCGAGTAGCGAAGAATCTCGGTCAGAACGGGGCTGAGGTCACCGGATGGAGCATGAATACGTCCCTGGTCAACAAGCGACGCAACGAACTCATTCACCTGCTCATCGGTTGCAGAAATCTGGTTCTCATTAGCCAGCTGCGTGAACTTCAAAGCATCGGGAAGCATGGCAACAAGGGTTGCGCGACCCATCGGCTGGCCGGTCAACTCAGCGTACTGGGAAAGGGCGTCTGAAACATCAGCTTCGGAGTAGTTGACGCCGTTCACTGAAACTGCGGTGCCCGGGTGTGCCGAGCATGCTCCGAGTCCCAGGATGGAAATGCTTGCTACAGCAACCATTGCTGCTTTCTTTACGCTGAACACGTAGGTCCTCCCTGCCGTATGGCCCATGTTGGCCACGATTATTTTATGACACGTTCCTTTAAAAGTGCTGAAAGCGCCGTGATAATGAAATCAGGCGTTAAAAGGGACAAGAATCTTCGTTACCAAAATTTCAACCCAATCCAGCAACGCTTCATCCGTGAGCGGTTCTCCGCCGATTCGACGAGTCATGGGAAGGGGAACCATGACCTGTCGAACAGCAGCTTTAATGACCGCACCCGGGTGTAAACGCTTCAAGCGAAGAACCTGAGACTCGCGCAGGTCTACCGGACCAACACGCAGGTACTTGCCTTGGGTCACGATCTCTTCAATGCCGGTTGCGCGCACGATAGTGCGAAGGCGAGCAACATCGAACAGCAATTCCACATTGCGGGGCAACGGCCCGTATCGGTCAATCAGTTCCTCGCGCACATCGACTGCTCGCTCGGGCGACGTGATCGACGCGATCTTGCCGTATACCTCCAGGCGCAGACGCTCACTGGGCACATAGTCCTCAGGAATGTGGGCATCAACGCTCAGATCCATCCGCAGGTCGCTCTTCTCTTCAGGAGCCTCACCTCGATAGGCTGCGACCGCATCGGCGACCATTCTCACATACAGGTCGAAGCCAACCCCTTCAACATGACCGGATTGAGCCCCGCCCAGCAGGTTGCCGGCACCTCGGATCTCTAGATCCTTTTGTGCGACAGCAAGCCCTGCACCCAGGTCGGTGTTCGCAGCGATAGTCTTCAGGCGCTCATGCGCGGTTTCCGTCAGAGTCTTGTCCGCCGGATAGAAGAAATACGCATACGCACGCTCGCGGCCTCGTCCCACTCGACCGCGCAACTGGTGCAATTGGGACAAGCCGAACACATCGGCGCGATCCACGATCAGCGTATTCGCATTGGAAATATCCAAGCCGGTTTCCACAATGGTGGTACACACCAGAACGTCGAACTCGTGGTTCCAGAAGTCGACGATCACGTCCTCTAGCTGGTGTTCGCTGAGTTTTCCGTGAGCGATCCTCACGCGCGCCTCGGGAACGAGTTCCTGAATGTGGGATGCGACCTTCGAAATTGAATCCACGCGATTGTGGACGAAGAACACCTGTCCGTCACGCAGCAACTCACGGCGAATTGCCGCGCTGACCTGCGCATCCGTGTACGCCCCAACAAAAGTCAAAACCGGCTGGCGTTCTTCTGGTGGAGTCTGCAGAATCGACATCTCGCGAATACCTGACACTGCCATTTCCAGCGTTCTTGGGATCGGCGTGGCCGACATCGACAGCACATCCACGTCGGTGCGCAGCGCCTTCAGCGTCTCTTTATGCTCAACGCCGAAACGCTGTTCCTCGTCAATCACGACAAGGCCGAGGTTCTTGAACACCACCGTTCCCGTCAGCAAGGAATGAGTGCCAATCACAAGGTCAACGCGCCCCGAGGCAAGCCCCTCTTTCACCTCTTGCGTTTCCTTCGGCGTTGAAAAACGCGAGAGGGACGCAATGGTCACGGGGAAGCCCGCGTAGCGTTCGGTGAAAGTTTCAACATGCTGTTGTACAAGCAGGGTCGTCGGAACAAGCACTGCAACCTGCTTGCCATCTTGAATTGCTTTAAACGCAGCGCGAACAGCGATTTCGGTCTTGCCGTATCCGACATCGCCCGTTAGCAGGCGATCCATGGGGATCGGCTTCTCCATATCAGCTTTCACTTCATCAATCGTCACCAGCTGATCGGGGGTTTCCACATATGGGAATGCATCCTCAAGTTCGCGTTGCCACGGAGTATCGGGGCCGAACGCGTGTCCTTTGGTTGCTTGGCGAGCAGCGTAGAGGCGAATAAGCTCCTTGGCAATCTCGTTGACCGCTTTCTTCGCCTTCGCTTTCCGCTTCGCCCAGTCAGCTCCACCCATCTTCGTCAGCGTCGGCTGATCCGAACCCGTGTACTTGGAAATCTGTCCAAGGGCATCGGTCGGAATAAACAGCTGATCCCCACGCTGGCCCCTCTTCGAAGGCGCATATTCCAAAACCAGATAGTCACGGGTGACAGATGCGGAGCCATGTCCCACGGTGCGCGAGACCATCTCAATGAATCGGCCGATACCGTGTTGCTCGTGGACGATGTAGTCACCCGGGTGCAGTGACAGCGGGTCGACACCCTTCTTGCGACGCGAGGGCATCCGTCGCATGTCCCGGGTTGTAGAACCCGTACGACCCGTCAGATCCGACTCTGTGAGGATAACGAACTGCTCATCCGGCAGGACAAAACCCTGTCCAGCTTGCGCGGTCGTAACGGCAACCGAACCGGCTTCGACAGGAGTCTCAATATCATCACGCAGAGTTGCCCGAACCCCTGCTTCAGCCATAATTGTGCGGATTCGGCGTGCAGGACCGGGGCCTTCGGTTGTGATGACAATCCGCCAGCCCTGCGACGCAAGCTGCTTCAAATCTGCGCTCGCCGACACAAAATCGCCCCTGTACGAGCGTACGTCACGTGCTCCCATGCTCATCAGAGTTGGGGACGCAACCACTGCCTTTGTCTCTTCCGCGAGCGCGTCGGAAGTGTCCTCGCCAAGCGCGTCGGCAAGTTCGGGTGGGGGTAGCGTGGTCAATTCCCACCAGGCACGATCATCCGACTTCCAGATGTCCTCGTAGTGAAGGAACGAGGCCTCGCCTGCTTGAATGGGCACGTGTCCTCCACCGGCGGCGGTGGACCAGGCGGCTGCTAAGAATTCTTCGGTCGTTGCGATCAGGTCTTGGGCGCGGGCAGCGATCCTCTCTGGATCGCAGGCGATAATCGGGCTGTCTGCGGGCAGAAGATCAAGCAGACGATCCATGCCGGAGGTGAGAACCGGTGCCAAGGATTCGATGCCGGGTGCCGCGATTCCCTCGGAAGCGAGTGCCAGCATTTCGGTAGCGCCTGGAAGCTCGGTGGCCAATTCGCGTGCGCGAGCTCGCACTGCCCTATTGAGCAGGAGTTCACGGCATGCGGTTGCCCAGAGGCCGTCCGGTGCTTCCCCTAAGGTTCGCTGGTCTTGAAGAGAGAAGGCACGAATCTCATCGACTTCGTCCCCCCACAGCTCGATGCGTAGTGGATGCGCTTCCTGAGGCGGGAAAACGTCAAGGATTCCACCGCGAACGCTGACTTGTCCGCGAGATTCGACCATGTCGGTGCGCTGGTATCCCAGTTCAGTCAGTCGGTCGACAAGATCCGTCAGGTCAACACGATCCCCGACTTTGACGCGCACGACTTCAATGTCAGCCACACCTCGAATAATTGGCTGGAGGAACGCGCGGATCGGGACAACAAGAACCGAAAGTGGACCCGCATGCGGATCGCCTGCAACGGGATGAACCAGCCTGCGGAGCACAGCGATACGACGGGCCATCGTGTCGACCTGAGGTGAAAGACGCTCATGCGGGAGCGTTTCCCAGGAAGGGAACATTTCAACACTGTCCGTCCACGACCTCAGGGCAGCAGTCAAACGTTCAGCTTCCCGCCCTGTCGCAGTCAGGGCAATCAGTGGCTGTGCCTGTCCGTATTCGCTCAGAGTGGCAAGAACGACAGGACGCGCGCCAGCGGGAACAACGAAAACACCGTTCCTTGCCGACGAGATCGAACCGCACGCCTGATCGAGTGCAGAATCTGAGGCAATAATGCCTTTTAAACCGGTAAGGTTCACTCTTTACTTCCCTGAGTTCGCTGAGTGCAGAGCCATCTGAGTCGGAGCAAAACCGTTTGTCACGATGGATTCGACAACATCGGCAGCATTTTCAAAGGTCACGTCCCATTCGGGGCGGTCTTTGGCGCTCAGACGAGCAAGGACAAAGTCTGCGGGGGCCTGCCTGCCCGGCGGGCGACCGATACCAATACGCAGGCGATGATAGTCCTTCGTTCCAAGGACCTGAGAAATGGACTTCAACCCGTTGTGGCCGCCTTCGCCACCGCCCTTTTTCAAGCGAAGCTCATGCGCAGGAAGATCCAGATCGTCGTGAATGACTAGAAGATGATCGGCATCGATTCCAAGGAACTTCATCAGTCGGCCAACCGGGCCACCCGAGGTGTTCATATAGGAATCCGACTTTGCGAGCACAACTTTCGGGCCGGGCACACCGCCGGGAAGAATCCCAAGACGCACATCCGCTACGTGGGTGCCACTTCGATGAGATGACCACGATGCACCTGTACGTTGGAGCAACACATCTTCGGTCAATTGACCGACATTGTGACGGGTCGCAGCATACTGCTCCCCCGGATTACCAAGGCCAACAACAAGCCACGTGGATGAAGACGTCATACGTCGATTCTGCCATTAGCGTCCACACAATGACGTATAAGGCGTTGCACACCACGCGGACCGAAGTGGGTTAGCGGGCATATGCGTTGCTCACGTAGGCTTGTCAGCAGCTACTCCGCTTGTTCACCATCTACCCTAGGCATTGCAATGTTTCTTCCTCAGCGTTCCCCCGGCCAAGACTGGCTTGGTGTCGTTGTTGCAATCCCGGAGCCGTGGGTCACACAGCTGACAGAACTTCGCCTGAACCTCGGAGATCTTCAAGGGTCGATGGTGCCGGCGCACATTACGATCCTTCCGCCGACGCCATTCCCCTCGGGCGAGCGTCCCGAAGTCATTCGTCATCTGCGTGAAGTGGCAAAACACCACCGCCCCTTCCGCGTGACCCTCAAAGGCAGTGGCTCGTTCCGTCCGATTTCACCGGTTGCCTTCCTCAATGTGGATCATGGTGCGCGCGAATGTGAAAGCCTCGCCGACGAAGTCCGCACTGGGCCACTGGACATCGAGCAACGTTTCCCCTACCACCCGCACGTCACCTTGGCACAGGGTCTTGAGGATCCTGTGCTTGACTTGGCTGAAGATATCGGCAACACCTTCGAAGCCTCGTGGATTGTCCCCGGATTCCGCCTCGACAAAGTCGATGAACGAGGTATGTACTCCACCATGGCCCTATTCGACTTCGAAGCAGCCACACTCTAATCTCTTCAACTCCCCCTCACTCAGGGGATCCGTCACGTTCGTTGTGTCCACTCATCCGCCACCGTTACGGTGAATACATGACGAAAGAACAGGCGGCCTCGTCCCCTCAAACACACAAGGATGCCATCCCCACTTCCGCACCCCCGCGTCTAGCTGACGCGCTCCGCGCCCCGACCCTGGGCGATAAGGTCGCCCAACTTGGCGCCTGGTGGGCACATACGCGCCTAGCGCGTATGCTCGCACGCTACAACCAGGTCTCCGGCAACCTGATTTCTTCAGGCATGGCTCTGACCGCAATCCTGTCATTGACCGCCGCTTTGACCGTTCTTGTCACTGTTTTCCTGTCGATCATCGGCGACAATCAGGAGCTCCGCACCGCATTCTTCGATGCGATTGCGCAGGCCATCCCATCCCTGATCCAAACAGATGACAACCCGAACGGAATGGTCAGCCCCGATGATTTCGTGATGACCGGAGCCGTGTCGATTACCGGCATCATCGCTCTTGCGATCATGGCGTGGAGTGCCATCGGCGTGATTGGACAGCTCGCGAATTCGATTCGCAAAATGTTCGCGATCCCCACGGTCCCCGATAATCCGTTGATGCAGATTCTGCGTAATGCGCTGGGGGCACTCGGCCTTGCCCTCTCCATCATTCTGGGCGCCGGCCTTGGCATTGTCGTTGATCTTGGTGGCCAGTGGATCCTAGGCGCGATCGGTTTGTCTTCCGGACCCGTTGCCACTGCCCTGCTGAAAATTGCTTCCTACGCGGTCGCTTTCGTCGTCTATGCGTTGGTCACGTGGCTTCTCATCTGGGTTGTCGCGCGCGTTCATCCTCCGCGCAAAGACCTGATCTGGGGACTGGCAATCATCTCAGTCGCATCGATCATGCTACGAATTCTTGGCACGTCTGCTGTCAGCGCTTCGTCGAGCCCACTCCTTGCGGCGGGCGCTTCCATCATCACGCTGATCCTCTGGATCAACCTACAGATGCGAGCTTTCCTGATGGCATGCGCGTGGACGGCAAACCCGCCGGCACCCGGCAAGCCCGCAGAGGCTGACGAAGTTCATTTCACAGAGCGCCCGAACTACATCACCTGCTCGGATCCGCGAACACTGCTCTGGCCACACCACCCGATTTCCGGGGAAGTTCGCCCCGACCCGTTGTATTCGGCAAGCCGCGACTTGGAGTGGCAGACGATCAAGTAACTGCCCTCCGCCGTTAGTTCACGAGGCCGGGCAAGCTGAATACGACTGTGGGGGAACACCAGATGGTGTTCCCCCACTTCGCTTGTTTCATGCCCGAATTGAAAAGAAATCCAGAAGATTCCCTTCCAGGCTCCGCGACAGCCCTAGCGGTTAGACCTGGTAGGTCACGGTGAGTGGTGCATGATCAGAGAATCGTTGGTCGTAAGCCTGAGCGCGCCCGATCACGAATGCAGTCGCGGTCGATGCCAGAGCCGGAGTCGCATAGTGATAGTCGATGCGCCAGCCCGTGTCGTTATCGAAGGCTTTGCCTCGCCACGACCACCACGTGTACGGCCCCTGCACGTCACCGGCTAGGTCACGAACAACGTCATGCCAGCCGGCATCCACCCACTCATTCAGGAATGCGATTTCCTCGTCCAAGACACCCGCGCGCTTATTGTGGTTCGGGGTCCAGTTCTTTATGTCCTGACGTGAGCGAACAACGTTGTAGTCACCGCAGACGACAGCCTTTTCACCCGACGCAAGAATCTCAGCCATGCGCTCGCCAATGCGAGGCAGATGAGCCATCTTCGCTTCCTGCTTCGGCGTATCCTTTTCACCCGAATGGAAGTATGCGGACACAACACGAACACTCTGAGAGTCCGCGGTGACAACGGCTTCAATCCAACGCCCAGAGTCACCGTCAGTGTCCGCGTCCCCCAACCCTGCGCGAACATCATCGAGGGTTGCACGGCCTCGTCGCACTGCAATCGCAACACCCGCGCGACCTTTGATGCGACACGGCTCGGTGGCAAGCACCCACTCTTGCCCCAAGATGTCTTCGGTGATCTGAGTATCGGCGCGTACTTCCTGCATCAGCAGAACATCCGGGTCTTCGACCGCAATCCAGTCGAGGAAACCACGTTTTACCGCTGCACGGATCCCGTTCAGGTTAATGCTTGTAATCTTCACGCTTATCCCTTGTGCGTTGAATTCACCAGCGTGTCAGTCGCCCAGCGTGGCCACCATGACCGCCTTGATCGTGTGCATACGGTTTTCTGCCTGATCGAAGATGATCGAAGCGGGGCCTTCAAAGACCTCGTCGGTCACTTCGATGCCATCCATACCGGTGGCTTCAAACAGCTGCTCGCCGATCATGGTCTTACGATCGTGATACGCCGGCAGGCAGTGCATGAACTTTGCCTGCGGGCCGGCCTTTTCCATCAGCGAAGCATTCACCTGGTAGTCACGTAGCATCTCGATGCGTTCATTCCAAACATCTTTCGGCTCGCCCATCGACACCCAAATGTCAGTGTGGACGAAGTCAACACCCGCAACACCTTCATCAACGTTGTCGGTCACCGTCACCTTCGCCCCAGTTTCTTCGGCAATACGGCGTGCGTGAGCGATGCATTCTTCATCCGGCCAAAGTTCACGCGGCGCAACAATGCGGACATCAGCTCCGATCAATGCACCGTTGACCAGCAGGGAACGACCCATGTTGAAACGAGCATCACCAACGTAGGCGTAGGACACCTGATTCAGAGGCTTACCGGCGTGTTCACGCATGGTCAGCGAATCGCAGAGCATCTGAGTCGGATGCCAGTCATCGGTCAGACCATTCCACACCGGAACACCGGAGAGCTCCGAAAGAACCTCAACCTTTTCCTGCTCATCACCGCGGTATTCGATACCGTCAAACATGCGACCCAGAACGCGAGCGGTATCAGCAGTCGACTCCTTGTGTCCCATCTGCGAACCGGAAGGATCGAGGTAGGTGGTGTGCGCACCCTGATCGAAAGCTGCCACCTCGAAGGAGCAACGCGTGCGCGTCGACGTCTTCTCGAAGATCAACGCAATATTGCGCCCCTTGAGGTGCTGGACCTCGGTACCATTCTTCTTCGCTGCTTTGAGTTCAGCTGCCAGATCAATCAAAGACAGCCATTCGGCAGGAGTGAAGTCGATTTCGCGGAGGAACGGACGACCATGAAGAGCGTGAGGCATGGATGCTCCTTTTGAGATTGTGTAGGTCTGAGAGTAGGAACGTTGAACGTGAGAGGCATCAAACGTTAAACGCGTGCGGGTAAAGTATCGCGCACAATCGGGCAAGTCATGCAGTGCGCCCCGCCACGTCCGCGACCAAGTTCATTGCCGGGGATCGTAATGACCTCAAAACCCTGGTCCGAGAAGTAGTCGTTCGACACCGTATTTCGTTCGTATGACATGACGACACCGGGCTCTAGGGCAAGGAGATTCGAACCGTCATTCCACTGTTCGCGTTCGGCGGTCAAGGAATCCGTGGGGACCATCAGCACGCGAATGGAATCGAATCCCAATCCGGCAGCGATGACGTCATACATCTCATCAGCTTCGTGAACGGTGATATCCAATTCGCCAGCAACACCGGGACGAATCACCTGAGTACGAACCTTTCCCAACCCGGCATAGGCAGTAAATGTTGCTTCATCGAGCATCGTGAAGATCGTGTCGAGGTGCATCTGAGCACGCTTCTTTTCGATCTGCAGGACAATCACGGTGGACGCTACTTCGCCGGCAAAAAGCCTGCGAGCAAGACGTTCAATTCCCTGAGCAGTCGTACGTTCTGAGGCACCGATAATCATTGTGCCGTTTCCGGCGTTAATGATGTCGCCACCCTCGATTGTGGCCTGACCGTCAAGAGTCCCGTGCTTCCAGAAGGGGATGTTCAGATCAGCGAAACGCGGGTGCAACCGGTAGACGATCTCTTGGTTGATCGTTTCGCGACGACGAGCCGGTTTCCGCATAGACAAAACCGCAACTCCCCCGCCGATCCACGATGAGGTGTCACGGGTGAACAGGTGGTTCGGCAAGGGGGCAAGAATGAAGTCATCCAAGTCCATTCCGGAGATCCAGGCCGACTTCGGTTCATCGATCTGTTCTAAAAGCTCACGCTTCGTCATACCGGCAATCAAGATCTCGGCAAGGCGAGACGAATCCAGTCCGGCTGCAAAAGCGCGGAGTGAATCCAAGGCTGCAGGACCAACCGTTTTATCGGTGAAAACGAGTTCTAGGGCCTCATCACGACCGCCGGGAACTTCGAGGGCTTCGGTCAAAAGAGTCGAAAAATCAAGAACCTCGATGCCACGATGACGCATCTTTGAGGTCATCACATCGTGTTCTTCTTGGGCGCGCTCCAACCAGATCACGTCATCGAAGAGGAGTTCTTCCATGTTCGTTGGCGTAATACGCGACATTTCGTTACCGGGACGGTGAACGAGGACTGTCTTCAGTGCGCCAACTTCAGATGTGACTGACGGATTCAGTGAACTCAATATTTTCAACTCCAACATATGTGACACTGGGGTGGAGCCTCAACGCCAGGCTCCACCCCAGCACCAAAAACAGTTACGCGAGGCGCTCTGCTGCCTCGACAACGTTCGTCACCAGGAGCGCGCGGGTCATGGGACCTACGCCCTTCGGGTTCGGGGACAGCCACGATGCGACTTCGTCAACACCGTCTGCAACGTCGCCGTGCAGGCGAGCCTTGCCGTCTTCCCCTTCAACGCGGGATACACCAACATCGAGCACAACTGCGCCCGGCTTCACCATGTCTTTGGTGATCAGTCCAGCACTACCCGCCGCGGCCACGACAACGTCCGCCTGACGCACGTGAGCAACAAGGTCCTTCGTACCGGTGTGGCAGACGGTGACGGTTGCATTGATTTCCTTGCGGATCAGTAGCAAACCAATTGAACGGCCAACAGTGACACCGCGACCAACAACGCACACATCCTTGCCACGAAGGTCAATGCCGTGTCGTTCCATCAGTTCGATGACGGCGCGAGGCGTGCATGGAAGCGGAGTATCGATCGGCCCAGAGCCACGAAGAACCAAGCGACCAAGGTTCATCGGGTGCAGGCCATCTGCGTCCTTGGCAGGATCGATGCGTTCTAGGATCGCGTTCTGGTCGATACCCTTCGGCAGTGGCAACTGAACGATGTAGCCCGTGCATGCCGGGTCAGCATTCAACTGGTCAATCGCCGCTTCAATTTCAGCCTGCGAAGCCGACTCCGGCAGGTCAACGCGGATGGATTCGATACCCACTTCAGCGCAGTCGCGATGTTTACCCGCAACGTAGGACACCGAACCGGGATCTTCCCCGACGAGGATCGTGCCAAGGCCGGGCACAACGCCACGAGCACGGAGATTCTTCACACGCTGGGCAAGTTCTGCCTTGATTGTGGCAGCTGTACCCGCACCGTCGAGGACCT
This sequence comes from Pauljensenia sp. UMB9872, assembly GCF_030212665.1. Lineage (NCBI taxonomy): Bacteria > Bacillati > Actinomycetota > Actinomycetes > Actinomycetales > Actinomycetaceae > Pauljensenia > Pauljensenia sp. UMB9872. Next base: position 39,177 of record NZ_JASOER010000005.1, read on the forward strand.
GAGCGGGTCCTTCCCAGCCGGTCCTCATTCGCCAAGTCCAACGTAGAGCGGACGAGCGTCGGTCAGAGCCTTCACGCGCGCGCGCAGGCCGTCAACGTCAACCGATGCGCCAGATGCCCCCTGAACCAGCGTGGTACCGATGATGTCGGCGACCTCAGCGAAGTCCTTGGCGTCGAAGCCACGGGTTGCTAGAGCCGGCGTGCCGATACGCAGACCGGAGGTGCGCATCGGGGGACGCGGATCGAAGGGAACTGCGTTGCGGTTGACGGTAATGCCGACCTCGTGCAGAAGATCTTCTGCGTCGCGGCCGTCCAGCTTCGATTCGACGAGGTCAACGAGGACTAAGTGAACGTCGGTACCACCGGTGACCAGCTTGATGCCGGCCGCTTTCGCATCGTCAGCATTGAGACGATCAGCCAGTAGCTGAGCACCTTCGAGGGTGCGACGCTGGCGATCCTTGAATTCTTCGGTCTGCGCGACCTTCATGGCGATTGCCTTTGCGGCGATCGCGTGCATGAGCGGACCGCCCTGCTGGCCGGGGAAGACTGCGGAGTTAATCTTCTTGCCCCACTGCTCGCCACGTGATGACAGAATCATGCCCGAACGGGGGCCACCGATCGTCTTGTGGACGGTAGTGGTGACAATGTCAGCGTGCGGGAGTGGACTGGGGTGCAGGTCTGCTGCGACAAGGCCGGCGAAGTGTGCCATATCAACCCAGAGTGCTGCGCCGACCTCGTCAGCGATCTCGCGGAATGCCGCGAAGTCCAGATGACGCGGGTAGGCGGACCAGCCGGCGATGATGACCTTGGGGCGCTCACGCAGAGCAGCTTCGCGCACCTGCTCAGCCTCAATACGCATGGTCTCACGGTCGACCTCGTAGGCCACCGCGTTGTAGTTCTTGCCGGAGAAGTTGATCTTCATGCCGTGGGTCAGGTGACCGCCGTGAGCGAGGGACAGGCCAAGAATCGTGTCGCCCACGTTTGCCATCGCCATCAGGGCTGCGGCGTTTGCCTGTGCGCCGGCGTGTGGCTGAACGTTGACGAAGTCGGCGCCCTTGAAGACCTGTTTTGCACGCTCAATCGCAAGGTTTTCTGCGACGTCAACGGCTTCACAGCCACCGTAGTAGCGACGACCCGGGTAGCCTTCCGCGTACTTGTTCGTCAGCACGGATCCCTGCGCTTCTAGGACTGCGCGTGGGACGAAGTTCTCCGACGCAATCATTTCGAGGGTCGTCCGCTGACGTGCCAGTTCAGCGTCGAGCACAGCCTGAATCTCGGGATCCAGCTGGGCAAGAGTCATGTCATTAAGGGAATCCATTGGGTTCTCCTGCTCCTTGAACTGCCGATTTCTCGGTCGGCGCCTTAGCCCAGGCGGGCGGCTACGGTGCCTGTTCATCGCTCCCCGGTGGTTTCCCACCTGTTCGCCAGTCACGACTGCTCCACCCTATCGCGAAGCGACCAGGTCGCGCACTGCCTTCCCACGTACGAGGCCGCCTCCATCTAGGCACTCCCCGCCTACTATGGGGCGGATAGGACGAAAGCCGAAACCGGCGCTCAGGCTCACCAGCGAGAAGTGGTCTCGGCCTCGTGAATCAATTTCTCAGCAGTGGTTGTGTCACGCATCCGCCTGGGGAATAGACGAAAACTAGCGGGAGAACACCACGGTTCGCGTGCCGTCCATAAGGACGCGACGTTCGGCGTGCCAGCGGACTGCCTGAGCCAAAACGCGACGTTCCACGTCCTGGCCAAGCGCCACCATGTCCGGCGTGGAGTCGGCGTGCGTTACGCGCGTGACGTCCTGCTCGATGATCGGGCCCTCGTCCAGGTCGGCGGTCACGTAGTGCGCGGTGGCACCGATGAGCTTCACGCCACGATCATGCGCCTGCGCGTACGGGCGAGCGCCCTTGAAAGAGGGTAGGAACGAGTGGTGAATATTGATGACGCGCCCCCGCATTTCTTCGCAGATTTTCTCAGACAGAATCTGCATGTAGCGTGCCAGAACGACCAGCTCCACCTTTTCCGAGCGGATCAGGTTGAGCAACTCGCGCTCAGCGTCAGCCTTCGTTTCCTTCGTCACCGGAATGTTCAGGAAGGGAACGCCGTAGAACTGGGCAACGGGAGCAAGATCCGGGTGGTTACCCACGACCGCGACAACCTCGATCGGCAGGCCCTGGCTACGCTGACGGTAGAGCAAGTCAGTCAGGCAGTGGCCCTCGCGCGACACCATGATGACCGTACGCAGGCGACGACCGAGGGCATCAATATGCCAGGTCGCATCAAAAGTCTTCGCAACCTTCGCCAGACCTTCTTCGACGGGACCTCGACCGACCGGCGAATCAACCTCAATACGCATGAAAAACAGGCCAGAATCCGGATCCCCGAACTGCTGGGACTGAATAATATTGCCATTCACACTGCCAATCACACCCGTCACCGCGTGGACAATACCCGGCTGATCCGGGCAGGACAGTGTGATGACAAGCTTCGTGTTTTCTACGGTCGATTCACTCATGGGTACAGATTAGCGGGTTTACTCATCGCCCAGTATCCACGGCCACAATGCCTTCCGTCAGCCTGGAGAATCCAGCTCCTCGGCACGGTCGAGAATCGCTTGAGCAACGTCTTCACAAACAATCAACGAATGAGCAATGCCACTACGAAGCGACACCAGCAACGACAATGCGCAGACCCATGTGATGGCCTCCTTGCTCAACAAAACGCTCGTTCTTTTCAGAGCGTTTCTTCGGGTGTGCAAGTAATATTTCGCATTTCACGAAGGCCGCGGGCGAAATGCACGCAAGGGCGATGCCCACCGGGATGCGCAATTGTTGAGCGCGATACTCGGTGCGCATTTGCGGGTTTTTCACGAATTGCACCCACGACAGCTGAGCTTGGGGCTGTGAGTGCATTGACGCTGGTCACAAGCTTGTTTCATTCATTCTTGTAGATAGACGCGTAGTAGCGAATCAGGGGGGCACACGGTCAGAGAAAATAAAAGTGGCCACGGGCTTAGCCCGTGGCCACTTCCATCCCTGTCAATCAGACAGGATCAGCGTTTCAACGAATCGCGTTGACGCTCAGTTCACTTAATGAAACCGAGAGCCTTCACTGCGTCGTACTCTTCCTGCAGAGCCTTGATGTTGTGATCGATACCTGCGCGAGTTGCCTCGGAGATCTCCAGACCGTCGACGATCTGCCACTCGCCACCGTCAGAGGTGACCGGGAAGCCGAAGCAGAGACCTGCCGGGACATCGTAGTGGGTGCCGTCGGACATGACGCCTGCAGTGACCCATTCACCCTCGGGGGTGCCGTGGATCCAAGAGTACATGTGATCGATTGCTGCGTTCGCGGCCGATGCTGCCGAGGATGCGCCACGGGCTTCGATGATGGCAGCGCCACGCTTTGCGACAACCGGACGGTAGGTCTCTGAAAGCCATGCTTCGTCAACCAGGTCAGCAGCCTTCTTGCCAGCAACGGTCGCGTAGGAAACGTCCGGGTACTGATCTGCGGAGTGGTTGCCCCACACGACAACATCCTTGACGTCGGCAACTGTGGCGCCGGTCTTATGGGCCAGCTGAGCAACTGCACGGTTGTGGTCAAGGCGCATCATTGCGGTGAAGCGAGAGGCCGGAACGTCCGGAGCAGCGTTCTGAGCAATGGTGGCATTGGTGTTGGCCGGGTTGCCAACGACAAGGACGCGAATGTCGTCTGCTGCGCCATCGTTGATGGCCTTGCCCTGCGGGCCGAAGATGCCTGCGTTGGCCTCCAGCAGGTCTGCGCGCTCCATGCCCTGGCGACGCGGCATTGCGCCAACGAGGTAGGCAACGTTGGCGCCTTCGAATGCCTTGGTGGCATCGTCGAAGATTTCAACGCCGGCAAGGGTCGGGAATGCACAGTCGTCGAGCTCCATTGCGGTGCCCTCAGCGGCCTTCACTCCCTGGGGGATCTCAAGAAGGTTGAGCTTGACGGGGACATCGGGACCGAACAGTTGGCCGGAGGCAATACGGAAAAGCAGGGCGTAGCCAATGTTGCCGGCGGCGCCGGTGACGGTAACGATGCGAGGTTCTGCCATGATTCGGCACTCCTTCTTAGTTTGTGTGCGTCGGCGGTGTTCGCCGTCGCCTGGTGGCGGTTTCGCCACATACTGACGTTCCAAGCCTAAACGCTTTCGGCGTGGGAAAACAGGGCTAGCAGTCCTACTTTTCATACACGCAAGCACGTGATCTAGACCATGATTAGAGTTGCACGTACGTACATTCGTTTTCGAGCCTTGCATTTTCTAGGTTGTGTCGAGGTCACGCGTTGGAGGTCATCATGGGATCGAAAGAAAACACAGGTCAGGAGTCACCTGAAGACTCCATGAGCTACGTGTTTGGGCCGTCGAAGTATTGGACGGGTGATCCGCGCGATCTGCTGATTGCCTCTGATGCGTTCGACTTGAATTCCTTCATTCGTGACGCCACGCCCGGTTGGGGCGCAAGTAAAAAGAAGGCGTTGAAAGCGATGGAGAAGCGGGCGGTAGATTTTTCTGAACTCCAAGAACGCCTGTATGCCGCGTCGAAGGAAGGTGCGTCAGATTCAGTTCTGTTGATCCTTCAGGGTTTGGACACGGCTGGTAAGGGCGGAATCGTTCGCCACGTCATCGGGCAGGTGGATCCGCAGGGTGTTGCTCTGAAAGCCTTCAAAGCACCCACGGAAGAAGAGCGTGCCCACGATTTCCTTTGGCGTGTCCGCCCACACCTCCCCCGCCCGGGATACATCGGTGTTTTTGACCGCTCGCACTATGAGGATCTTCTGGTTCCCACCTCCGCGCGTTACGCCAACCAAGAATCTGTCTTCGCCGCTGATGAGGATGAGCTGAACCGTCGCTATCACGATATCTACGAGATGGAATTAGAAGCCGTTCGAGCCGGGATGAAGGTCATTAAAGTCTGCTTGGTCGTCTCCTATGAAGAACAGGGGGAACGTCTGATGGAGCGCTTGGAGCGCCCAGATAAGCACTGGAAGTTCTCCACGGGTGACCTCGATACTCGCGACAACTGGAGTGCCTACCAAGACGCCTATTCCGAAGTGATTCGCCGGACCTCGACGCGCATTGCTCCGTGGTATGTCATTCCTGGCGACCGCAAGTGGTATGCACGTTTGGCGGTCCAAGAGATCCTTGTCCGTACGCTCGAAGGCATTAACCCCACATGGCCGAAAGCCGACTTCGATGTCGATGGTGCGAAAGATCGTCTTTCGGCTTCGCTCACCCCTGAGGTTCTGTCATCTCATGCCCACGAAAAGTCAGGTGACACGGGATCCCAAGATAAGAATGAAGGCGAGTCAAAACCCAAGAAATCCAAGAAATCCGACAAGAAGAAGTCGAAGAAATCGGACGCTTCCGCTTCAAAAGATGCGCCCCACATTTCCGTGAGCGCCTGGGGATAGTTGCTCCCCGCTCGCTCCCTGCTATGAAGGGATAGAGCGACAGTAAAGTTCCGGCCTCGTCGATAATGAAATCAACGAGGCCGGAACTGTGTCGCTACACTTGCCGCGCACCGCTGTCAAACCGGCGCAGCACTTAGCTGAGAAGGCTCACTTGCGGTTCGCGCGGTAGTACTCGATGAGAGCCTTCGTGGAGGCATCCTGCGCGTCGAATGCAGCCGAGTCACCTTCGATGGCCGGCAGGATCTGTTTGGCCAGGACTTTGCCTAGCTCTACGCCCCACTGGTCGAAGGAATCGATGCCCCAGACGGCGCCCTGGACGAAGGTGATGTGCTCGTAGAGAGCAATCAGTTCGCCAAGAACACGCGGGGTCAGGGCCGGTGCCATGATCGACGTGGTCGGGCGATTACCGGTGAAGACTCGAGCCGAAACGATGGCCTCCGGGGTGCCCTCAGCGCGAACCTCGTCCGAGGTCTTGCCAAATGCCAGAGCCTTCGTCTGAGCCAGGAAGTTCGACAGGAACAGCTCGTGCATGTCGGCCTCGCCATCCTTCAGAGGCCACGCCGGGTTAGCGAAGGCAATGAAGTCGGCAGGAACCATGCGGGTGCCCTGGTGAATCAGCTGGTAGAAGGCATGCTGGCCGTTGGTGCCTGGTTCGCCCCAGAAGACCTCGCCGGTCTCGTAGGTGACGGGAGCACCATCGCGCCGGACGGACTTGCCGTTCGACTCCATGGTCAGCTGTTGAAGGTAGGCCGGGAAGCGGTGCAGGTACTGCGAGTACGGCAGGACAGCGTGCGTGTCGGCACCGAGGAAGTTCGAGTACCAGACGTTCAGCATGCCCATGAGGACAGGCAGGTTTTCTTCCGGCTTCGCGGTGGCGAAGTGGACATCCATCGCATTGAAGCCCTCAAGGAATTCAGCGAAGCCATCCGGGCCGATCGCGATTGCCAGCGAGGTGCCGACAGCGGAATCCACGGAGTAGCGGCCGCCAACCCAGGACCAGAAGCCGAAAGCATTGTTCGGGTCGATGCCGAACTCAGCGACCTTGTCCAGAGCGGTGGACACGGCGACGAAGTGCTTGGCGATGGCGTCCTTCTCGGTTGCTTCGTCGGTGACGATGCCACGGTCGCGCAGGGCGCCGAGGAACCAGTCGCGCACAACCTTGGCGTTCGTGATCGTTTCAAGCGTCGTAAACGTCTTCGACGCAACAATAACCAGGGTGGTTTCCGGATCGAGATCCTTCGTGGTCTCCCCCGCGTCGGTCGGATCAATGTTCGAGATGAAACGGCATTCAAGGCCATCCTGAACAAAGGGCTTCAGGGCCTCGTAGGCCATGACCGGACCAAGGTCTGAGCCACCGATACCAACGTTGACAACCGTTTCAACCGGCTTGCCGGTAATACCGGTCCATTCGCCGGAGCGAACGCGCTCTGCGAAGTCGTAGACCTTGTTCAGAACCTCGTGAACGTCCGCGATCGCATCCTGGCCGTCAACGGTCAGCTCGTCAGTTGCCGGGCGACGCAACGCGGTGTGCAGAACAGCGCGGTCTTCGGTGACATTAATGTGCTCACCGGCGAACATGCGGTCGCGCAGGTCGTAGACGCCAGTCTGCTCAGCCAGCGCCAGCAGGTCAGCAAGCACGTCTTCGTCAATCAGGTTCTTCGAGAAATCAACGTGCAGGTCGGCACCGTCAATCGTCCAGCGAGTTGCACGGTTCGGATCAGCTGCGAACCAAGCGCGAAGGTCCGGATCAAAAGCGTCGGCATGTTCGTCCAGTGCTTCCCACGCGGGAGTCATTGTGGGGTCAACGACCGGATTGTCAGTCATGAATTCTCCTGTATCAATGGATCTGCGATGAGTTCGCACTTCTTGAATGAAAAATATCAGTTTTATTCGAATCCGATGATTCGGCGATGACTTACTCGGGATCTGCGATGGAAATCTCGACAGCAGGCTTACCCGAATCCTTCATCGAAACGATGCGCTGAACCGGGCTGAGCTCTCGCCACCACTGATCGAACGGACGACGATTGCGGATATCCAGATCCTCAAACATGTTCTTCACCAGGCGAGCTTCGATGTGGTTGCGCACCTGACCGATGTACACGCCCTCGGATTCGCCACGATTGAACTGGTTATTGATGTGGTCGAGCGCGCGGTGAGCAAGGCGCGTTGCCAGCAGGCGGTCGAACGGGCTGGGCGAACCACCCTGTTGCAGGTGGCCGAGCGCGGAATGACGCACGTCGTATTTGCCGTCAGATTCTGCCTCGTACACGGACGCAAGGAATTCGCGGTCGTAGTACTTCGACACTGCCTCGTTGACGAGGACCAGGAACAGGCGACGTCCTTCAGCGAAGGAATCAACCATGCGCTTCGTGTCATCAGCGATCTCATTCAGAGTCACATCATCTTCGTTGAGATAGATGTACTCAGCACCGGATGACAGTGACGCCATCAGCGTCAGGTACCCGCAACGTCGTCCCATGATTTCGGCGACGAAACAACGCTTGGTTGCTGCGGCGGATTCCTTGATGCGGTCAAGCGCCCAGGTGGCATTGTTGATCGCGGTATCGGCACCGATCGAAAGTTCCGAACCGGGCAGGTTGTTGTCGATGGAGGCGGGAACCAGAACGATCGGGATACGGAACGCCGGATAGCGGTCACGCTCGGAGATCATCGAGTGGACAGCAAGGTAGGCGTTCAGGCCACCAATAACGATCAGCGCATCCAATTCGTTACGTTCAATAGCGCGTCCCAGCGCGTAGAACTGCTCAACTTCGGGGACATCGCGCCTCGTGCCGAGTTCCGCGCCACCCTTGAACGCCCAGCCTTCAACGTCAGCCCAGGTCAGTTCCTTGACCGCGTTATCGGCCAACCCCTTCCACGAGCCTTCGATTCCCAGCATCGTCCAACCGCGGGCGATACCCAAGCGGACTGCCGCGCGCGCTGCCGTGTTCATGCCGGGTGCAAGACCGCCAGCGTGCAGGATACCGATTCGACGAGGCTTTTCAGTAGGTTCGAGCGTCAGCTGAGGCGGAGTCGAAAGGATCGTGTTAATTTCGACCATCGTCGTGAAAGAAACACCGCGCGAAGCCTGGGCAGCTTCATAGTCGCCGGCCGCAATCAGGTGTTTGACCGCGCGAGTATCGTGCACCGCCTTCATCAGCGGAATACGGGTCACGCGATTGTGGCGGACACCCAGAACATTCGGGGTGTCTTCCGGCGTTGCTGAAAGCATTTCCTGAACAGCGGCGTAGCCAAGCAACGATGACATCCAGCGGTCATAGGCTGACGGCGAGCCACCACGCTGGACATGGCCAAGGATCGTCACGCGCGCATCTTCACCCGTGCGCTCAGTAATCACATTGGCAATGTGTTGAGTGGTCAGTACATTGCCCTCGCGGTCGGTTGCACCTTCGGCGACCAACACGATGGATTCGCGTCGCCCTGCTTCACGACCCAAACGCAGGTGTTCAGCGAGGTCTTCTTCCCAGCCCGGTCCAACCGGATCTTCGGGGGTAAACACGTAGTCGGCACCACCGGCAACCGCTGCCATCAGGGGTAGGTAGCCACAATGGCGACCCATGACCTCGACAACGAAGGTGCGCTGGTGAGACGCTGCCGTGGATGTCAGCTGGTCCATCGCGTCCAAAATGCGATGGAGTGCGGTATCCGCACCGATTGTCATGTCGGTGCCCACCATGTCATTGTCGATCGAGCCGACAAGACCAACAACCATCAGAGCCGGATGCTTTGCTGCCTTTTCTTCACTGAGCACGCCTTCATCAACGAGTTCGCGAATGTGTTGCGACCATTCGCCTCGGAATTCATCCGTGCCAGAGAGGGAGCCGTCGCCACCAATAACGACAAGGTGGTCAATACCGTGTTCGACCAGATTCTTCGCGGCCGCATGCCGACCCTCGTAATCGCGGAATTCTGGACACCGGGCCGTACCGATAACCGTGCCACCCTCGGCGAGGATTGATGAGACGTCCGACCAGCAGAGCTTCTTGATCGCATCTCCACCTTTAACGGCGCCAGACCAGCCTTCCATGACCGCATAGGGTTGGGCGCCCACGGCAAGCGCAGTTCTCACGACGGCGCGGACGGCCGCATTCATTCCCTGCGCGTCACCGCCTGATGTGAGAACGCCGATCTTGAAGTCAGCGGGGGCTTTGAGCGGTTGCGGAGTAGCCATTGCGTGAAGCTCCATTCCTGTTCACGGTCTGAAAGTGTTACCAGCCTCGTCCAGTTTACGGCGAAGCGGGAAGTGATGGGTAGAGCAATCGAGTATTCAGGCTTGCCAGAACAGTTTTCGGACATAAAAGAGTGGTGACCCGTATGTCTCATTGCGGGCCACCACTCTTAGGGGGCATGTGAGCTCGTGCGTTGAAGAATCAGCGTCTATTCGGTTGATGACGAATAATGATGGGTACGCGCGCGAGCCAATCCGTCAGTTACTAGCCGACGGGTTCGCAGCAGCAGATGCAGCGAGTTCTTCGGCGCTGACAACGCCTTCGACCGAGACGCGGTCAAGGTAAGCCATACCGTCGAAGGAGAGCTCGCGAGCGTTCTCCGGATCGCCTTCTGCGCCGATCTTGCCACCGGCCATCCGGTCAACGATGATCGCGATTGCGCCGTCACCGGTCACATTGGTTGCGGTGCCGAAGGAGTCGAGGGCGATGTAGGTGGCGATCATGAGGGCAACCTGGGCATCGTCGAAGCCAAGCATTGACGAGAGTAGACCGGTTGCTGCCATGATTGCACCGCCGGGAACGCCGGGGGCTGCGACCATCGTGATGCCGAGCATGAAGATGAAGCCAACCCACTGCACGGGACCGACATCGATGCCCTGGGTGATGACGATGGCGAACGCGAATGCGAAAATCTTCGAGGTCGAGCCTGCTAGGTGGATCGTTGCACAGAGCGGAATGGTGAAGGACGCAACGGCGTCGGAGATGCCGTTCTTCTTTGCCTGACGCAGAGTGACCGGGATAGTCGCCGCGGACGACGAGGTGCCGAGTGCCGTCAGGTAGGCGGGCATCATGGTGAGCAGCGACGTGATCGGGTTCTTCTTGCCGATTGCGCCAGCAACGATGTACTGCGTGAGCAGGATGACGACCTCAAGCAGGAGGACGACGACAACAACGCGGACCAGGGTGCGCATAATGTCCCACGCCTCACCGGTGTAGGTGAGGTTCAAGAAGATACCAAAGATGTGCAGGGGCAACAGCGGGATGATGATGCGCTCGATGAGCTTGGTGATGATGGCGCGGAATTCAATGAAGCCCTTACGCATAACGCCACGCGGGATCATTGCAAGTCCGATGCCGACCACGAAGGAGAGCAACAGCGCGGTCATAACCGGGACAGCTGCAGGCATTTCGATGGTGAAGAACGATTCGAGTGCCGAGCCGGGCTCGGTAACGTCAGCAAGACCGTTCGAAAGGAGCTTCGGGAAGACGGTTGCTGTGACTAGGTAGGTCAGGAAGCCTGCGAAAAGAGTCGAGGTGTAGGCCAGCGCAGCGGTAATGCCGAGCCACTTGCCCGCGCCACGTCCGAGATCAGCAATAGCCGGAGTGACCAGACCGATGATAATGAGCGGAATCGAGAAGGACAGGAACTGGCTGAAGATAGCTGAGAATGTCGCGAAGACTCGTCCAACTGCGACAGGCACCAGGTGCGAGTCACCTACTTTGATGGATCCCAGCACGAGGGCGAGGACGATTGCAACGAGCACCCACACGAGGATGCTGCTCTTCTCCATAAACTTTCGCATGATTTTCCTTGAGTCGTTCGACTGATCGGGATACGTACAGGATGCCCGCAGACCGCATTCCGATTAGTTTTCGTTCACTATTCGAACATTCCGACACCGCTACTCGGGCAGTTTCATGCGCTATATAGCTATATAGACGAAACCGGAGCGGGGAAGCCGAAGCTCACCGCACCCCAGTTTCGTTGTGCGAGCAGATCAAGCGAGGGCTTTCGCCAGATTATCGTCGAGCGTCGCAAGGAACTCTTCAGTGGTGAGCCACGGAGTATCGCCACCGACCAGACGAGACAGATCGCGCGTCATCTTGCCTGAAAGAACCGTGTCAATGATGACCTTCTCAAGCTTGTAGGAGAAGTCGATAATCTCAGGCGTATTATCAAGCATTCCTCGATGAGCAAGACCGCGGGTCCAAGCGAAAATCGAGGCAATCGGGTTGGTTGACGTTGGTTCCCCCGCCTGGTGTTTGCGGTAGTGGCGGGTGACAGTGCCGTGAGCGGCTTCAGCTTCCATCGTACGACCATCTGGGGTCATCAGGACGGAGGTCATTAGACCCAGCGAGCCGAATCCCTGGGCGACAGTATCCGACTGAACGTCACCGTCGTAGTTCTTGCACGCCCAGACGTAGCCACCTTCCCAGCGCAAGGACGAGGCAACCATGTCATCAATCAGACGATGTTCGTAGGTCAAGCCAACTTCGGCGAACTTGTCCTTATATTCGCGCTCGAAAACATCGGCAAAAATGTCCTTGAACGCACCATCGTAGGCCTTGAGGATCGTGTTCTTCGTCGACAGGAAGACCGGATAGTTGCGCTTGAGTCCATATTCAAAGGATGCTCGAGCGAAGTCTGCGATCGATTCGTTGAAGTTGTACATGCCCATCGTGACGCCACCACCTTCAGGCATACGGATCACTTCGTGCTCAATCGGTTCCGACCCATCGTCGGGAGTGAAGGTCAGCGTGATGGTGCCCGCTCCCGGAACCTTAAAGTCAGTCGCACGGTACTGGTCGCCGAATGCGTGTCGACCGATAACGATCGGCTTGGTCCATCCGGGGACGAGGCGCGGAATGTTGTCAATAATGATTGGTTCACGGAAGACAACGCCACCAAGAATATTGCGAATCGTGCCGTTGGGGCTACGCCACATCTTCTTCAGGCCGAACTCTTCAACACGCGCCTCATCGGGAGTGATTGTCGCGCACTTGACGCCCACGCCGTGCTCTTTGATCGCGTTGGCGGCATCGATCGTCACCTGGTCGTCAGTCGCGTCGCGATTCTGGATCGACAGGTCGTAGTAGCGCAGATCAACATCCAGGTACGGGTGGATCAGGCGGTCTTTAATGAACTGCCACATGATGCGGGTCATTTCGTCGCCATCGAGTTCAACGACCGGGCCTGCAACCTTCATTTTCGACATCGTTTCTCTTTTCGTCGGGCGAGCTGGCGCTGCGCGAGAAATTATCTTGACATCAAGATTACTTGATTAAATACACTCTCGCCCACAGATGAGACAGAAGAAATACGCTCACCAACGTAAAGATCCCGACAACACAAACATGTCGGGCTGACTAGTTAGGACAGGAGGTTCATCGTTGCCGTGAACGGCGAAAAATACCAAATACCAAGCGCCAAGAAAGCGAGCACCACGGCATCCGTCCACCGATTACGCGAAGCAAACCACGGGCGTCCCGGCAAAACAAGACGCGCACCAGCCATCACAAGCAACGTGCCAGCAAGGGCATAGACCGCACGATGAGGGTGGTTCAAAAGCGCAAAAATCGTCGTAGCGCCAACACCGACGAGGACGAAAATGATCGTCCCCCAGTACGCATACGACGGCGACATATTCACTCGCAACTGCTTCTTCACACTGCAAGCCTACGGGGTAATGCATTATTCACACATCTTCACGTCTTAATTTACCTCCGGAGCGCGCTACGATGTTCATGCGACCGAGCAGGCCGCGCACATTTTCACGTGTTGAAGGAGCATCAGTGACTTCCCGTTACATCGTTGTCGGGCCCGATTCCGCAAATGCTGCAACAGACGCAGCTCACGAACTTGCCACCGCGCTTTCAGCGCGTGGAACGCTTGCGCGCATTGACGCGCTCGCTGGCACGACCCCATCCGCAGCAGCGACCTCCAGCGCCTCGGCTTTGCCGGCAGCTGTCGAAGCTGTTCGCGCAGCTGACGCAGACTTCGTTCTGATTGACGGAGTTGTCGCCGGAGAAGCTCGCACGTTCGATGCCATCCGTTGGAACGTGAACCTGGCAGCATCGGCTCGCGCAAACGTCATCTTGGTCCTCGACCCCGAGGGTGTTCCAGCCGAACTGCTCACTGAAGAAATCAACGTTTTCGCTGCCCGCTGCAAGTCGCATCAAGCGCAGCTCGTGGCAGTGATTCTGCCCGGCGCCCCCACCGATCTCGGCGTCGACGTCCCTGTCTTCTCTCTTCCGCTTTCCGACGAGGCACTCAAGACCCTGGTTGAGGCCCCCGCTCCGACCGCAGTCACTCCCCTCGCTTTCCAGGCAGACTTGATTGACCGCGCACGCGCAAACCGCAAGCGCATCGTCATGCCCGAACCGGAAGATGATCGCGTCCTCCTCGCAGCTGCCGAGGTCCTCGCTCGCGGTATCGCAGATGTCATCCTCGTTGGTGACGCCACTACCGTTGCAACCCGCGCAGGTGAACTTGGTATTAACCTCACTGCAGCATCCGTCGTCTCCGTAGACGACCCAGAACTGTCCGAAAAGTACGCCGTTGAATTCGCACGCCTGCGCGAGAAGAAGGGCGTCACGCTCGAGCAGGCTCGCGAGAAGATCAAGGACGTATCCTACTTCGGCACGATGATGGTCCACATGGGCGACGCAGACGGTATGGTCTCCGGCGCAGCCCACACGACCGCGCACACGATCGTTCCCTCCTTCCAGATCATCAAGACCGCTCCCGGAGTCTCGATTGTTTCTTCCATCTTCCTCATGCTGATGAAGGATCAGGTGTGGGCATTCGGCGACTGCGCCGTGAACCCGAACCCGACTCCGGAACAGCTTGCCGACATCGCCATTTCCTCGGCACGCACCGCCGCTCAGTTCGGTGTTGAGCCTCGCGTTGCAATGCTCTCCTACTCGACCGGGGACTCCGGCTCCGGCCCGGACGTCGACGCTGTCATCGAGGCGACCCGGATCGCCCGCGAGAAGGCCCCCGAGCTTGCGATCGAGGGCCCGATCCAGTTCGACGCAGCCGTTGACGCGGCCGTTGCTTCAAAGAAGCTCCCCGGCTCCCCCGTTGCCGGCAAGGCAAACGTCTTCATCTTCCCGTCACTGTCCGCAGGCAACATCGGTTACAAGGCGGTTCAACGTTCCTCCGGCGCGGTCGCCGTCGGCCCGATCCTCCAGGGTCTGAACAAGCCGGTCAACGATCTGTCACGTGGCGCACTGGTTGAGGACATTGTCAACACCGTTGCTCTGACCGCCGTTCAGGCGCAGGGCTGAAGATTCCAAGTTTTTACCGATTACTCACAGGAAAGGCGAACTCGTGTCCCAGACCGTTCTCGTCATTAACTCCGGCTCTTCTTCGATCAAGTATCAGCTGGTCGATCCCGAAACCGGTGAAGCAATCGCCAAGGGGCTTGTCGAACGTATCGGCGACCCGGTCGGCAAGATCAAGCACACCCACGGTGACGACGTCACCATCGAAGAAATCCCGATCGCAGACCACGAAGTTGGTATGCGTGAAGTTCTTCGCCTCTTCGACGACAAGGGCCCGAAGCTTGCAGAAGCTGGCATCGTTGCCGTCGGCCACCGCATCGTTCAGGGTGGCAAGTACTTCGATGGCCCGGCCGTCATCAACGACGAGGTCCGTAACCTCATCGAAGAGCTCTGCCCGATGGCTCCCCTGCACAATCCCGCACACCTCAAGGGTATCGACGTGGCCCGCGAGCTCATGCCGGAAATCCCTCACGTTGCAGTCTTCGACACCGCGTTCTTCCAGGCTCTTCCCGAAAAGGCCTACACCTACGCACTGAACGCTGAAGTCGCTGAGAAGTACGCTGTTCGTCGCTACGGCGCTCACGGCACCTCGCACCAGTTCGTTTCCCGCGAGGTCGCAAAATACCTAGGTCGCGATGATCTCAAGCAGATCGTCATGCACCTCGGAAATGGCGCTTCCGTGTCCGCAGTCCTCAACGGTAAGCCGATCGATACCTCCATGGGTCTAACCCCGCTGGAAGGCCTCATGATGGGCACCCGCACCGGCGACATCGATCCGGCCGTTGTCTTCCACCTGGCTCGCCAGGGTGGCATGACGATTGACGAGATCGACACGCTGTTCAACAAGCAGTCCGGCATGAAGGGCCTGACCGGCGAATCCGACATGCGTAGCGTGTGGGAAATGATTTTCAACGATGACGACAAGGAAGCGCAGCACAAGGCTCGCGTTGCCATGGACGTCTACATCAACCGCCTGCTCAAGTACGTTGGCTCCTACACCGCTGAACTCGGTGGCCTGGATGTCATCACCTTCACCGCTGGCATCGGCGAGAACGACTGGGATGTTCGTAAGGAACTCGCCCAAGCATTAGAGCCCTTCGGCGTGAAGATCGACCTGGCAGCAAACGACGGTCGTATCGGCGAGCCTCGCGTGATCTCCACCCCCGATTCGAAGGTCACCCTGCTGGTGTACCCAACGAACGAAGAGTTCGCGATCGCGCGCCTCGCACGTGAGGTGATCTGAGTTCTGCTCGCGCCTCGCACGTGATGAGCTGTGGTGGGCTGGCTCGAAAGAGCCAGCCCACCATTGTTTTTCCTGCCATCAGCTTTGAGCGTAAGCGCGTGGGCAAACGGATGGGTCATGGGAGACAATAGAGGCAACACTAGGAGGAAAGTTGAACTTCCATTCGCTTTACGACCAGGGATTCGCGCGCGTCGCTGCGGTGACAGTTCCTGTTCATCCCGCTCAGCCGCTTGCTAACGCTAACGAGGTCATTGACGCTGCTCGCGAGCTTGATGCCAAGGGCGTTGCCACGGCCGTCTTTCCCGAGCTGGGCATTTCCGGCTACGCCATTGATGATCTGTTGCTTCAGGATGTCGTGCTGGATGAAGTGACTGAGGCTCTGCATCGCATTGCTGCTCAGACGAAGGATCTGTTGCCGATCCTCATTGTTGGTGCCCCGATTCGCAACGATGGGTCCCTCTACAACTGTGCGGTAACGATCCACCGAGGCAAGATCCTGGGTGTCACCCCGAAGCTACACCTGCCGAACTATCGCGAGTTCTACGAGAAGCGCCATTTCGCGACTCCCGGTCCGACAACTCCTTCCTTCATTGACACAACCGCGTGGGGTTTTGTCGACGATGACTGTGCTTCGGCATTCGTTCCTTTCTCTCCGATCACAATCAATGTTGAGGATGTTCCTGGCCTCGTCATTGCCCCCGAAGTGTGCGAGGACATGTGGGTTCCGCTTACCTCGTCAACTCTTGCTGCTCTGAATGGTGCGACGGTTCTGATGAATCTTTCCGCTTCGCCGATCACCGTTGGTCGTGCGGAAGACCGTCGACTGTTGGTTCGCAGTTTGTCAGCGCGCCTCAACTCCGCCTACGTGTACTGCGCGTCGGGTGCGGGCGAATCGTCAACCGACCTGTCATGGGACGGCCAGACAATGATTTACGAGGCCGGCGACCTGCTGGCAGAGGGCGAGCGTTTCAAAGCCAGAGGTCGTCAGATCACGATCGCTGACGTGGACCTCGATCATCTTGTCACTGAACGCACGCGCCAGAATTCGTTTAAGGACAACGCGGATCGCTACCTGGGCGAGGATCAGGGACTGAAGGCGACCGCCCCTATGCCCGTCTACACCCAGCTGAACCCGCCCCGCACGGACCTTGGTTTGGAACGCACCGTTGATCGTTTCCCCTTCGTTCCCGATGATCCAGAGCGCCTAGCTCAGGACTGCTACGAGGCCTACAATATTCAGGTTCATGGCCTGGTTCAGCGCCTCAAGGCGATCGGTAACCCGAAGATCGTTATTGGTGTTTCCGGTGGCCTCGATTCCACTCATGCTCTGATCGTTGCGGCGCGCGCGATGGATATGCTGGGTCGGGCGCGAACGGACATTTTGGCCTACACGATGCCCGGTTTCGCGACGTCCGATCACACGAAGTCGAACGCGATTGCGCTGTGCGAAAGCCTCGATATTCCCTGCCAGACGATCGATATTCGTCCGGCGGCTCGCCAGCTGTTGGCCGACATGGGGCATCCCTACGCCGACGGCAACGACACGTATGACGTCACCTTCGAGAACGTTCAGGCGGGCCTGCGCACCGACTACCTGTTCCGCATTGCCAACCGCAACGGCGGAATTGTTCTGGGCACGGGTGACCTGTCCGAGCTGGCGCTCGGCTGGTGCACGTACGGCGTGGGCGACCAGATGAGCCACTACGCCGTCAATACGGGTGTTCCGAAGACTCTGATCCAACATCTGATCCGCTGGGTTGTAGCTTCCGGCCAGTTCTCCGATCGCGCGGGCGAGGTTCTGCTGTCGATCCTCGGCACGGAGATTTCTCCCGAATTGGTTCCCGCTCAGCCCGGTGAGAAGATGCAGTCCACGCAGGACAAGATCGGCCCGTACAACCTACAGGATTTCACCCTGTACTACGTGTTGCGTCGAGGGGCTCGTCCGTCGAAGATCGCCTTCCTTGCTGAGAAGGCGTGGGCGGATGTGAATGCTGGCGAGTGGCCGGCCGGGTTCCCCGAAAGCGACCGCGTCGCCTATTCACTCGAAGAGATCGTGAAGTGGGAGACCCTGTTCCTGCGCCGCTACTTCACGCAGCAGTTCAAGCGTTCTGCTCTGCCAAATGGCCCGAAGGTTGTGGCTGGTGGCGCTCTATCGCCTCGTGGTGACTGGCGAATGCCGTCCGACGTGTCCGGCGCACGGTGGATCGCAGAGTTGGAAGAGGCCGTCGCGGGCGTTCCTAACAGTGGCGTTCCGGCTACTCAGACGAAGGAGAACTGATGACGACGCTGACGTTGACCGGCGTGATCGGTTTTGCCGTGATCGCGTGTGTTTTCGGCTTGGTTGCCCTGAAAGGCAGGGCTGGCGCTCTGGCACGAGGCTCAGGCTTGGGTCTCCATTCGGCAGTGTTGGAGTCCTCCGACGACGCATGGAATACGGGTCACGAGGCCGCCTGGCCGATCATGGCCATGGCCTGCGTTGTGGCGGTGTTTCACGCGGTTGGCTGCGGTCTTGCTTCACTCATGGGCAATGACGGCGAAGCCTTCCTTCACGTTCTGTTGATCTCCGGGATTATTGTGTCCCTCGCTCTTGGAGCGCTGGCGCGCGCGGCCGCGATTAACGCGGCAAAGCGCCAGGCGAAGTCTGATCAGACCGAGAGCTGATCTTTATCCTTGATACGGCGCGTGTGCCCCCGGGAGAAACCCGGGGGCACACGCTATTTCACAGTCAGGGTTTAACGCTCAGTGTCAGCCGGTGGCGCATACGCTGACATTGGGCTGACCGCCGATTGTGGGGTGTCCACTTCTGCGTCTATACCTGCCGGCTGAATCATACGAGGAATCCGAGGCACCGGATGAGTGCCGGCGCTTCGTGCCACTGCTCGACGAAGAAGAACCTCTAGGGGACCTCGTTGATATCCCTTCGATTCGAGCATCCAGCAGAATAGCGCCATCAAGGTCCAGACCGCGAGCGCAATAGCAAGCCCGAGGGTCTGGGAAATTCCTCGAATACCCGCCAAGCCGAGAGCAATGAACGTGGCAAGGAAAAGAACGGTCTGACCGACATATGCGGTCATTGAGCGCTTACCAACCGCGATAAAGAAGTGGCGCGCTCCCCCGAGGTTTTCGCGTGCGGGACCGGCAAGCAACCCGAGCAAGGCCAGCCAACCTGCAGCTCCAAGCAAACCAGTAATCTCGTGAAGAGCGTCCTGACCGAAGAAGTAGGAATCCATCAGGCCCGAAGCCTTCAAGGAATAGGACAGGCCACCAAGGGCACCCAGGCCAAGACCCAGGAACGCCACCAGCATCAGGCGCCCCTTGTGAACGTCCGGACGCGAAATATAGTCCGTGGTGGCCAACCACGCACCGAAGACGGTCGCAGGAAGAACTGTCGTCATAATCAGCCCAAGGAGTGACGAGAATACCCAGCCAAATACGCTGATCAGCGGGTAGTACCAGCCGAGCATCAGGTCGGCGGAAGCGGTCATCATCTGTGTACTACTGGTTGCGCCACCAAGCCCCTTCAAGCTCTCGCCCCAGTTCACGAACGATTCGAGTCCAAGCTGGCTCAGCGTCATGATGGCAAGGACGACCAGAGCAATCACGGTCAAGATCGTGAAGCGTCGCCGCGCAATGAGTCCTGCGAAAACAATCGCAACCAGCGCATACGCACCGATAATGTCGCCGGTGAAGAAGAGTGCGTGGACAAAACCGAAGAGGAGCATCCACCAGCCGCGCCTACGGATCAGACGGCGAGAGTCATCGATACTCTCGTTTTCGAATCCTGCGATCCACGTTGCGCGCACCTGGTCAGGCATCCCGGGCAGGTTCTCATCAAGCTCACCAATTCGACGTTCCACGTATGCACGCTGGCGTCGCAACACCATCGTCATCAGACCGAAACCGAAGAGCATCGAAAAGAGCGGATACGAGCGGTGGTCAATGAACATTCCGCGAATGAACACCCACCACTGATCGCTCAGTGAGTATTCGGGATTGTCGGGGAAGAAAGAAAGCCAAAACGGCACGTTTGCGACCGCGATCAGAATCAGCATAAAGCCACGCGCAAGATCCGGCGCGGGATAGCGGACAGAGTTCTTCGGGGTAAACGAGGCCGAGCTAGACATGCTCGAACACTATCCAAGAAGTCGAGCTCGTTTCAATCAGGTGTCTCCCTGATTTGCTTGTAGGCGCTCGCTGAACAAGCGCGACCACAAGCTAGGCAAACGGTGAACAAGCGTGGCCCTAAACTAGACAAACGCTGAACAAGCGCGCTGGGCAAATGCTGAACAAGCGCGCTGGGCAAATGCTGAACAAGCGCGGTCGAGCAAGGTAGCGAAAATAAAGGAGGCGCGGTCCCGTTGAAAACAACACAACCGCGCCACATTGAAACTCTTCGCTCAAGCGAACAGCTTCTCACCCACGTAGGTGTCGCCCTCCTTCACGCCCAGCAACATCAAGTACATGCCGGTCGCAATGTGCTGGAGGTACTCCGTCATCTGGTCGTTCACCATCTTCGACAGGATCGGGATGAAGTTCGTCGAAGGATCACGGACGAAAGCAATGAAGAACAAACCAGCTTCGAGGCGCCCCAGCTTGTCCACGCCTTCAAGGTAGTTGTACCCACGACGCAACATACGACGACCGTTGTTGTTTTCAGGGTGAACCATCGCGACGTGCGACGTCGGATCAATCAGCGGAGTGTCGCCTTCAGCCTTCGCAAAATCTGGCTCCGTGACCCCACCCCCACCGCGCTTGTTCACCACCACCTGCTCTTTTACCGCGCTTGTTCACCGCTTCACCCCTCCAATCGGGCAGGAAAGGTTAGGCAAACCGTAGAGATATCCGCAAAATACGCAGCCCGTTAAGCAGCACAAATCCGCGCCACATACAAGGAAAGACATTAGGAATGTGGGCGCGGCCTCGTGAATTCATCAGCGCACGTCACCGAATTATTCGCACCAGCTTGCGAAAAACAAAAGGCGAGAAAACATCAAAAGATCTGACGCTTTCAAACGGGACAACGGTCCCGAATTGGTGAACAAGCGCGCCATAGCGTGGAGACGAACATGGCGTTTTCTGGGCGCAATCCAGCGCACGGAAACTGCCAGATCTACTGACACATTCCCTTCCAAGGAGTCCTAATGACCGAGTTCTTCTATGAAGACATGCTGCCACTGGGTGAAGACACAACCGAATACCGTCTGCTCACCACCGAAGGCGTCGAAACCGTTGAAGGCCCCGACGGAACACAGTTCCTCAAGGTTGCCCCCAGTGCACTCGAGCTACTGGCGAAAACCGCGTACCACGACATCTCGTACTACCTGCGCACCGCGCACCTCGAACAGCTGGCGAAGATCCTCGAAGACCCGGAAGCATCCGCAAACGACCGCTTCGTCGCACTCGACCTACTGAAGAACGCAAACGTTGCCTCCGCAGGCGTTCTGCCGATGTGTCAGGACACGGGCACGGCCATCATCAAGGGCGAACGTGGCCAGCGCGTCATCACCGAAGGTGTGGACGAGCGCCCCCTCGCGAAGGGTGTCTACGACGCCTACACCGAGCTCAACCTGCGTTACTCGCAGAACGCTCCGATCACCATGTACGAAGAGAAGAACACGGGCTGCAATCTGCCGGCACAGATCGAACTCTATGCGGACACGCAGGTCGGTCACGAGCTCGACTACCACTTCCTATTCATGGCTAAGGGTGGCGGTAGCGCGAACAAGTCGTACCTGTATCAGATGACGAAGGCAATCCTTGATCCGGAACACATGATGCAGTTCTTGGAAGAAAAGATTCGGTCCCTCGGCACCGCAGCATGCCCGCCGTACCACTTGGCGATCGTCATCGGTGGCACCTCCGCTGAATACGCGCTCAAGACCGCGAAGTACGCGTCCGCTCACTACCTCGATACGCTACCGACCACCGGTTCGGAACTGGCGCATGGCTTCCGCGATGTCGAGATGGAAGAGGAGGTCTTCAAGCTGACCCAGCAGATGGGCATCGGCGCCCAGTTCGGTGGCAAGTACTTCTGCCACGACGTCCGCGTCATTCGCCTCCCTCGCCACGGCGCATCTCTACCGGTCGCCATCGCGGTATCCTGCTCAGCTGACCGCCAGGCAAAGGCAAAGATCACGCCCGAGGGTGTCTTCTTGGAGCAACTCGACTTCAACCCCGGCCGTTTCCTGCCGGCAACCGACCCGTCTGAGCTGGGCGAAGACACCGGCGCCGTGTCGATCAACCTCGACCGCCCGATGAGCGAAGTCCTTGCCGAACTGTCGAAGTACCCGGTGAAGACACGCCTGGCTTTGAACGGCACGATGATCGTTGCCCGTGATATCGCCCACGCGAAGATCCGCGAGCGCATCGAAAACGGCGAGCCGATGCCGGAATACATGCTCAAGCACCCCGTCTACTACGCGGGCCCGGCGAAGACTCCGGAAGGTATGCCGTCCGGTTCCTTCGGCCCGACGACCGCAGGCCGTATGGACTCATACGTGGATCAGTTCCAGGCGCTCGGCGGATCGATGATTATGGTCGCAAAGGGCAACCGCTCCAAGCAGGTCACCGACGCCTGCCAGAAGCACGGCGGTTTCTACCTCGGCTCGATCGGTGGTCCGGCTGCTGAACTGGCCGCAAACTGCATCAAGAAGGTCGAACTTCTTGAATACCCAGAGCTCGGCATGGAAGCCGTGTGGAAGATCGAAATCGAAGACTTCCCGGCCTTCATCGTCGTCGACGACAAGGGCAACGACTTTTTCGCGGGCACGCAGGAGGTCACACTGACGATCGGTAAGCGCCCCGGGTTGT
Organism: Pauljensenia sp. UMB9872; assembly: GCF_030212665.1. Lineage (NCBI taxonomy): Bacteria > Bacillati > Actinomycetota > Actinomycetes > Actinomycetales > Actinomycetaceae > Pauljensenia > Pauljensenia sp. UMB9872. The sequence continues at coordinate 61,919 of NZ_JASOER010000005.1, forward strand.
GACCCTTTCACAAACCGGGGCTCTCGGGCTTCGCCTGTGAGGGGGTTGCGTGGCTCTGCGAGCGTCGCTCGCAGAGCCACGTTCTTCGCGCCGTGGAAGACCTCTCGAACTTCGGCGTCTCGGCCCCTACCCCGGGCAGGCCAGCGTCTCATGCCTCGTCCTCTCAGTGCTCTCTCGTCCTCTCACTGCGCCTCGGACGCACGTTCTTTTGTCTCTCTTCCCCGCCGCGTCTCACTCACGAGGGGCGGAGCGCCCTTCTGAAGAGGAAACGGCGCCCGGTTCAGCGTGAGCACATGCTGAACCGGGCGCCGGGGTCTCCCCGCATCGCCTCGACACCAAAAGGTGATGCTTTCGGCGCGGAAAAGAACGGCGTATGCGACAGAGGACCGTGAGCCCGACCGTGCCCATCACAGGCCGGGCTCACGGTGGGACTTTCAGATGCCGATCGCGGCTCCGAACTCGGCCTTGATCGTCTCCAGACGTTCGCGCGCCTGCGACCAGGGGACCGGAGCACCGTCCTCGACAGGGAGGATAACCTCGAGGTAGCACTTGAGCTTCGGCTCGGTGCCAGACGGGCGGGCAATGATGCGGTCGTTCGCCTCAGTGGTGACCATAATCGCGTTCGTGCCCGGCAGGCCGTCCCAGCCCTGGGACATGTCGACGACGGAGACAACCGGCGAGCCCGCGAGCTGCGCCGGCGGGTTCTCGCGCAGACGATCCATGCCCTCGGCGATGAGACCGAGGTTCTCGACGCGGAAGGTGAGTGGCATCGTCACGTAGCAGCCGTAGGCGCGGGCCATGCGCTCGAGTTCGTCTTGGCCGGTGCGGCCCTGCGCCTTGAGGTCGGCGAACAGGGAGGCGGCGACGACCGAGGTCGAGATGCCGTCCTTGTCGCGCGCGTGCTCGGGATCGGGGCAGAAGCCGATGGCCTCTTCGTAGCCGAAGACGATGCCCGGGGTGCGGGCGATCCACTTGAATCCCGTGAGGGTGTGGCGGTAGTTGAGGCCGTGCGCCACGGCGATCCGCTCGAGCTGGCGGCTCGACACGATTGAGTTGGCGAAGACCCCGCCCTTCGGGGCCCGCCCGGCCAGGAACTCGCCGAGGATTGAACCGGTCTCGTCGCCGGTGAGCTGACGCCATCCGCTCGCCGAGGCCTCGTCCGGGATGGCGAGGGCACAACGATCGGCGTCGGGGTCGACGGCAATGATGAGGTCCGAGCCGTGCTCGCGCGCATGCGCCATTGCCAGATCGAGGGCGCCGGGCTCCTCCGGGTTCGGGAAGGAGACGGTCGGGAAGTCGGGGTCGGGCGCCGCCTGCTCGGCGACGAGCGACACCTGGGTGAAGCCCGCCTCCTTGAGGACGCGCTCAGTGAGCGCTCCACCGACGCCGTGCATCGCGGTCAGGGTGATCTTGAGGTCTCCCCGGTGCTCGCCGGTGGCCAGGGCCGTGGCGGCTGCGACGTAGTCGTCGCGCGGATCGACCTGCTCGATGTGCTCCTCGTCCTGGGGAACCTCGTCGGCCGGGGCGGCTGCCGCGATGGCGGCGGCGATGCCCGCGTCATGCGGGGGCACGATTTGGGCGCCCTGACCGGCGTCGGTGACGACGCTTCCGCCGAGGTAGACCTTGTAGCCATTGTCCTTAGCGGGGTTGTGCGAAGCGGTAATCATGATGCCCGCGTCGGCGTCAAGGGCGCGCACCGCGAAGGAGGTGAGCGGGGTCGGGTGCGAGACGGGGAGGGCCAAGGCCCGACAGCCCGCCGCCGATACGACGCGCGCGGCCGCACGGGCGAAATCGACGGAGCCGTGCCGGGCATCGCAGCCGATGACGACGCGAGGTTCGCGCTCGGTTTGCGTCTTGAGGTAGGCGGCGAGGCCCGCGGTCGCACGGATGACGACGGCGAGGTTCATCCGGGATTCACCCGGGCCGATCTCGCCACGCAGACCCGCGGTGCCGAACTCGAGGGGCCCGTTCATCGCGGCCCGCAGTTCGGCTAGGGCAGCCTCATCACCCGCCGAAGCAGCCTCGACGGAGGCGAGGAGCGCCGAAGAGGTCTGACCGTCCGGATCATGAGTGGCCCATTCGCGAGCCGTCGCAAGAAGCTGATCGTCCATCGTCTCACTCCTCAATGCCCTCGAGGATCGCGACCGTCGCCGATACGCCGAGGCGCGAGGCTCCGGCCTCAATCATGGCGAGTGCGGTCGCGGCATCGCGGATCCCGCCCGAGGCCTTGACGCCGAGGCGGTCGCCGACCGTTTCGCGCATGAGCTTAACAGCGTGCACCGAGGCACCACCGGCGGGGTGGAAGCCGGTGGAGGTCTTCACGAAGTCGGCCCCCGCGTTCTCGGAGGCGCGGCAGGCCATGACGATCTCCTCATCGGTCAGGGCCGCGGATTCGATGATGACCTTGAGGACGCGTGGAGCGGGGACGGCGTCGCGCACGGCGCGGATCTCGGCTTCGAGCTCGGCCTCACGGCCTTCTTTCACGAGGGCGATGTTGATGACCATATCGACTTCGTCGGCGCCGTCCTCAACGGCGCGAGCAGCCTCGGCGGCCTTGATCTCAGGCTTGACGGCGCCCGAAGGGAAGCCTGCGACGCAAGCAACCATGAGACCCTCAGGGGTCTCCAGGGGCAGCATGGAGGGCGAGACGCACACCGAATAGGTGCCGAGCTCGGCGCCCTGGGCGACGAGGGCCGCGACATCGGAGGCGGTCGCCTCGGGCTTGAGAAGGGTGTGGTCGATCATCTGGGCGACTTCGGTCTTCTTCATGGTGGTGCCTTCCTCAGATCTGCGCCAGGGGCAGCGCGAGTTCCATCATCTGGGTGAACGCGGTCTCGCGTTCCTTTGCGGTTGTGGCTTCGCCCGTGACGAGCGAGTCCGAGACTGTGAACATGCCGAGTGCTTCGACGCCGGCGTGCGCGGCGGTGGCGTACAAGCCCGCGGATTCCATTTCGACGGCGAGGATCCCCATCCTCTGCCAGCGTTCGTTGAAGGTCTCATCGGCGTTGTAGAAGGTGTCCGAGGACAAAATGTTGCCGACGTGGGTGGTGACGCCGTTCTCCTCGGCGCGGCGGCGCACGGCCTCGATCAGTCGGAAGGAGGCGATCGGCGCGTAGGTGCCCGGCAGGTCGTACTGATCCATGAACGCCGAGTTGGAACAGGCGGCCTGTCCGATAACGACATCGTAGAGGTTGACGCCGGGCTGCATCGCGCCGCAGGAGCCGATGCGGATGAGCTTCTTGCATCCGAAGACGTGGATGAGCTCCCAGGAGTAGAGGGAAATCGAGGGGATACCCATGCCCGAGCCCATGACGGAGACCGGGGTGCCCTGGTAGGTGCCGGTGAATCCGAGCATGTTACGCACTGAGTTGAACTGGACCGCGTCCTCGAGGTAGGTCTCGGCGATGAACTTCGCGCGGAGTGGGTCGCCGGGCAGCAGGATCGTCTCAGCGATCGGGGCCTGGGGGTCGATATGTGGCGTTGCCTTCATTTCTTCTCCTTCGTGGACCCGCGACGGCGAAACCATTCGCCGGGCGTCCTTGTGCCGGGGTCCGATCAGACTAATCAGAGATATTCCAAAGAGTCAAGCTTTACTTTTACATTTGTTCGCGACGAGGGCGGGGCTCAGGCGCGAACGGATTCGGCGAGAAGCACTCTCGCGAGATCCTGATCGACCACGACATGCGTCGCCAAGCCCATCCGCAGAGCCGTCGCAAAAGCCACAGCCTTCTTCGGACCGCCCGCGACGAGCACGCGGATCGGACGCGAGGCGAGATCCTTCAAGGAAATGCCTACGGTCCTCTCATCGATTCCCGGCACCGCGATCTCGCCCTCGGCGGTGAAGAAGCGTGAACACGCATCCCCCACCGCCTTCGCGAGCAACTCAGTCGTCTCGGATCCCTTGAGGCGGGAATGGCTGATCGCCAGGCTCTCGGTGGAGACGTCCCCGACCGTGAAGACCACGAGATCCGTCTGCCTGCCCGCCTCGAGGATCGTCGCGATATACGGATCCGAACGCACGATCTCCAAGGTGCGGACATCCTCGAAGATCACCGGCAGGGGCAAGTAGCGCGGAATCGCATTGAAGGTCTCGCAGAAGGCCCTCATGACCTCGAAGTCATTGGTCACCTCCGAGGAATGCGAGCTCCCGCCCTTGAGCTGCACGATCTCGACATCGCGCCTCAGCGTGCACCGCAGACGCGACGCGATTGCGTTCATCGTCCGCCCCCAGGAGACGCCGACACTCATGCCGTCCTCGACGAGGGACTCGACAAGACCCGCGCCGACGCGCCCGAGATCGTCAAGGATTTCGCGCTCGGATGCACCGGAACCATGGACGACCCGCGCTTCGACCAAGCCGAATCGCTGAGCGAGCTGCTCGCCCAACACCGACGAGGTCTCTCGAGGATCGTGGATCTCCACGGTGACGAAGCCGGCCTCTTTCCCGCGTAGCAGGAGCTTGGCGACGGTCGGACGCGAAATGCCCATCTTGGCCGCGACTTCGGCCTGGCTCAGGCCACGCTCGAAATAGAGCCGGACGGCGTCAATCGCCTGTTCGTCCTTCTTATCCACTCTTTCTCCTTCCGTGTCGTGATCCGCGCCCCGATGCGCGCGGGCGCACCGCGCCCTACTGGACCTCTCCGAGGATCACCGAACGGGCCTCGGGGACGGCCGAGCCGATCATGACGCCGCCCTCGAGAGATTCCAGAGCACGGGCTATGCGCCATTCGTCATCGGTGTGGAGAGTGAGCAGGGGCTGGCCCTTCTTCACGGTCGCACCGGGCTTCGCATGGATCTCGATGCCCGCGCCTGCCTGAACCGGGTCTTCCTTCACGGCGCGTCCGGCGCCCAGGCGCCAAGAGGCGACGCCTACGGCCAGCGCGTCGAGCGTCTCGAGGACACCGTCAGACTCCGCGTAGACGACGTGCTTCTCCGCAGAGGTCGGTAGCTCCGCATCGGGATCACCACCCTGAGCGCGGATCATCTCGCGCCAGCGATCCATCGCGCGACCGTCCTTGAGGGCTGCCTCGACATCGACATCGGACTTGCCCGACATCTCAAGCATCTTGCGCGCGAGCGCGCAGGTGAGCTCGACGACATCCGCGGGGCCACCACCGGCGAGAACCTCGACGGACTCCTCCACCTCGAGGGCGTTGCCGACCTTGAGGCCGAGCGGGGTCGACATATCGGTGAGGTAGGCGAAGGTCTTCACTCCAGCGTCGGTACCGAGGTCAACCATCGTCCGGGCGAGTTCACGCGCCTGCTCGAGATCCTTCATAAAGGCTCCCGAGCCAACCTTCACATCGAGGACCAGCGAGCCCGTGCCCTCGGCGATCTTCTTCGACATGATCGACGAGGCGATGAGAGGAATGCAGTCGACCGTCGAGGTGATGTCGCGTAGCGCGTAGAGCTTCTTGTCCGCGGGTGCCAGACCCGCTCCGGCGGCGCAGATCACCGCGCCACAGCCCTCTCCAAGCTCGCGGTAGATCTCCTCATTCGTCATGGCGGCCCGCCAGCCCGGGATCGACTCAAGCTTGTCCAAGGTTCCGCCCGTGTGCCCGAGGCCACGACCCGACAGCTGCGGGACGGCCACGTCGAACACGGCGACGAGGGGCGCGAGCGGCAGAGTGATCTTGTCCCCCACTCCCCCGGTCGAGTGCTTGTCGGCTGTGGGGCGCGCGATGCGACCGAAGTCCATGCGCTCACCGGAGGCAATCATGGCCTTCGTCCAGCGCGCGATCTCCTCGCGGTTCATCCCACGCAGGAAGACCGCCATCGCGAGGGCGGCCATCTGCTCGTCCTTGACAGCGCCGCGGGTGTAGGCGTCGATCGTCCAGTCGATCTGCTCGCCGCTGAGAACGCCACCGTCCCGCTTGGTACGGATGACATCGACGACGTCGAAAACTTCCATCTTCTCTTTCCTTCCTGTGGGCGCTGCCGAGAGCGCCCGAAGCTGTACGAGGTGACGAGGGCGGTCGGCTCCAGCGTCTCCAGAGCCGACCAAGCCCTCAATCCTTGCGCGGGGTGGAGGTGGCGACTTCATCAAGGTCGCTGGGGCCGAATGCCTGGGGGAGGACCTCGCTCATCGGCATGACGCCGGTCGGCATGAGGACGAGGCAAGTCGGACCGCCGTGCTCGAAGATCACCTGTCGGCAGCGACCACAGGGAACCACCGATTCGGAGTTCCCGTTCACGCAAACGACTGCGAGGAGGCGACCCGCACCCGTGCGAATGAGCTCGGAGACCATCGAGGTCTCCGCACAGTGCCCGCAACCGTAGGCGGCGTTCTCGACGTTCGAGCCGACGACGATGCTCCCGTCCTCGGCGAGGCCTGCCGCACCCACGGGGTACCCGGAGTAGGGGCAGTAGGCCCGCTTCATCGCCTCAATCGCCGCGACGCGCAGGCGATCCCAGATCACCTCATCGACAGTGTCCACCATGATGCGTCCTTCACTTCACGTAGGGGATGTTCTCAGCCGCGGGGGCCTTCGACTTCCCGACGAACCCGGCGACCGCGATGATCGTCACGACGTAGGGGATCATCGACACGAGGTCGGAGGGGATCGCGGGTGCCACGTTCGGCAGCATCCTCGCGACGGCCTGGGCGAAGCCGAACATGACGGCCGCCGACATGGCGCCGATCGGATGCCACTTGCCGAGGATCATCGCTGCGAGGGCGATGTAGCCGTTGCCCGCGGAGATGTTGTCCGTGAAGGCCAGGCCGGAGCCGATCGTGAAGAACGCGCCACCGAGGCCCGCGAAAGCCGAGGCGAGGATCGTATTGCGCGAACGCGTACGGTTGACGTTGATGCCGACGGTGTCGGCGGCCTTCGGGTGCTCACCACAGGCGCGCAGGCGCAGGCCCCAGCGCGAGCGGTAGAGGAAGACCGCGAGGAAGACGACGGTCGCGTACATGAGGTACACGAGCACCGTCTGGTTGAACAGCATCGGGCCGATAATTGGGATCTCCGCGAGGAAGGGGATCTTCAGCGAAGGCAGGGAGAACCTGTTCGTGTTGAGGGTCTCGGGCGAGACCTTCATGAGCGTCCCGTAGAAGAAGGTGGTCAGACCCAGGGCGAGCACGTTGAGTACGACGCCGACGATGATCTGATCCACCCCGTAGCGGACGGAGAACAGGGCGAGCAGGCTACCGAGCAACGCCCCTGCGAGAGGAGCCGCAACGAGACCCGCGTAGGGGGTCTGGAAGAAGGAAGCCGCCATGACGCCCGCGAATGCGCCGACGAGCAGGTCGCCCTCGATCGCGATGTTGACGACGCCAACGTGCTCGGACACGACGCCCGAGAGGGCACCGAAGATGAGCGGCGTCGAGATCGCCACCGTCGACACGAGGGTCGAGGTGAGGGTGACGACGCCCGCCGAGCCCGAGCCCGCGTACACGAGGAACGCGAGAATCGTGCCGATACCGGCAAGAGTCATCCCGAGGATATCGAGCCAGCGCGGGCTCTTGACCCGCATCGAAGTCGTGATGATCGACCAGACGGCTACGAGCGCGACGAGGGCGAGCAACACCCAGAGGATGCCCGCGCCACCAAGGACGATATCGGGGATCTCGAAAGCCTGCGCATTGTCGGTGAGACGGATCGTGACCTCGCCCTTCGCCGTGAAGGAAAAGAAGGTGAGCAGGAGCGCCGCGAGGGTGTAGACGATCGGCAGTTTCCAGGAGCGCTTCACCTGGACGTCATCCATGACGTCGGCCTGAGTTCGGGTGGTGGTCATCGCGATTCTCCTTCCGCATCGGCGGCCGTGGCGTCGACGGCGGTCTCGGCCACCTTCGAGGTCGTCGGGGTGACGAGGGCGGGGGCCTCATCGTCAATGCCGAGGGTGGCGAGCTCGGCGCGCAACGACTTCTCGGACTCCTTGGGCAGGCGGAAGAGCCAGCGCACGAGAGCGGGGGCAGCGATGAGCAGGACGATGACCGACTGGAGGATGAGGATCATGTCGATCGGAACGCCCTTAGGCTGCATGGTGTAGCCACCGGCCTTGAACGCGCCGAAGAGAAGGCCGGCGAACATGGTTCCAAGGGGCTTGTTGCGTCCGAGCAGGGCGACGGTGATCGCATCGAAGCCGAGCGATCCCGCGATATCACGCGAGACATACCCGACGGTTCCGAGAGCTTCGTTCGCACCGACAAGACCCATGAAAGCGCCGGAGATCATCATCGTGATCGTGGTGATCTTCTCGACGGAGATGCCGGCGGTGCGGGCGGCCGCGGGGTTGGCACCGACGGCGCGCACCTGGAAGCCGAGGGTCGAGCGGTCCAAGATCCACCAGAACACGACGACGGCCAGGAAGGCGACGATGATACCCGCGTGGAGCTTGAAGGGCGAGGGGAGGATCGGGAGGAAGGCCGCCGTGTCGGCGACATCGGGGGTCTGCGGCTGGTTCGAGCCGGGAACCTGCCAGGACTTCTGCGCGAGCACATAGCCGAGGGTGAGAGCCGCGATCGAGTTGAGCATAATCGTGACAATGACCTCATTGGCTCCGGTGCGAGCCTTGAGCAAGCCCGCGATCCCCGCGTACAGTGCTCCCGCAACGACCGCGGCGAGGAGAGCGACGACGGTGTGCAGAACCGGTGGCAGGTGGAGGTTGAAGCCGACCCAGACGGCGGCGAGCGCGCCGAAGATAACCTGGCCCTTACCGCCGATGTTGAACAGTCCCGCGCGGAAGCCGAAGGCGAGGCCGAGGCCACCGATAATGAGCGGGGTCGCGTAGAGCAACGTGTTCGTGATCGGCTTGATCTGTCGGACGAAGCTATTGGCCTCCGGGTCGAAAATAGCGCCGCGGAACATCGCGTAGTAGGCGTCGGTCACCGAGGCGCCAGCCATGACGATGAGGATCGCGCCGACCGCGAAGGCGATGAGGACTGCGAGGATCGAGACGAACCATTTCGATCCGAGGATGTGCCGGGCGACGAGGCCGCCCTTGGATTGAGGTTTCTTCGTCATCGTGCCTCCTCCTGGGTGGAATCGGACTGGGAGGCGAGGGCCTCTTCGAGGGGCACGCCCGCCATCATGAGGCCGAGGACCTCACGCGGGGTATCGGGAGCGACGACGCCCATGATCCGCCCGCGGTACATGACCGCGATGCGATCGGCGAGCGCCACGACCTCGTCGAGCTCGGAGGAGATGAGCAGAACGGGCGTCCCCTGGTCGCGCACGGAGACGATCTGCTTGTGGATGAATTCGATGGAGCCGACATCAACGCCACGGGTCGGTTGGTTCGCGACGAGGAGGTTGAGATCCTTCGAGAGCTCGCGGGCGACGACGACCTTCTGCTGGTTGCCACCCGAGAGAGAGGAGATCGGGTCCTCGATAGAGGTCAGACGGATGTCGTACTCCTCTTCGAGAGCCTTCGCATTCTTCTCGATGACGCCGAGCCTGAGAGCCGGGCCGGCCGCGAAGGGCGCCTTATCGAACTGATCGAGGATGAGGTTCTCCGAGATGGAGAAGCCTGCGATGATGCCGTCGGTGGAGCGATCCTCGGGGATAAAGCCGATGCCCGCGTCGAGCGACTTGCGTGGCCCGGCGTGGGTGATGTCGACGCCTTCGAGGGTGATTGAGCCCGAGTCGGGGTTGACGAGGCCGAGGATGGCTTCAGCAAGTTCGGTCTGGCCGTTGCCCTGAACGCCGGCGACGGCGACGACCTCGCCCCGTTCGACGTCGAGACTGACGTGATCGAGGATTGTGTTGCCGGCGGAGCCCAGGAGCGAAACCTTGTCGAAGCAGAGTCCCCCGCCTGCCGGCTTGGCCTCCTCCTTTTCGACTTTGAGCATGATCGCGCGGCCGACCATCTTGTTGGCGAGTTCGTTCTCGGACTCGTCGGGCGAGGCGGTGCCGACGACGGCACCACGGCGGATGACGGTGATGTCATCGGAGACAGCGCGGACCTCGCGGAGCTTGTGGGTGATGAAGACGATGGAGGTTCCCGAGTCGGCGAGCTGGCGCATGATGGCCATGAGTTCGTCGGTCTCCTGCGGGGTGAGGACGGCGGTCGGCTCGTCGAGGATGAGGACCTTCGCCTCGCGCGAGAGGGCTTTGACGATCTCCACGCGCTGCTGGGCTCCGACGGGGAGGTCTTCGATCTTCGCGTCGGGGTCGAGGTCGAATCCGAAGCGGGCGGAGACCTCATTCACGAGGGCGCGAGCCTTCGCCAGATCGATGAGCCCGGCCTTGCCGACCGGCTCATCGCCGAGGGCGATCGATTCGGCGACGGTGAAGACGGGGATAAGCATGAAGTGCTGGTGCACCATGCCGATGCCGGCGGCGACCGCGTCGCCGGGCCCCCTGAAGACGACGGGCGCCCCGTCGATGAGGATCTGCCCCTCGTCGGGCTGGTGGAGTCCGTAGAGGACGTTCATGAGCGTCGATTTTCCGGCGCCGTTCTCTCCGAGGAGGGCGTGGATCCGTCCTTCCTCGATGGTGAGGTCAATGTGGTCGTTCGCGACCAGGGGCCCGAAGCGCTTCGTGATCCCCCTGAGTTCCAGTTTCACTGAGAACCTGCCTTTGGCTCTTCTTCGAGTGTCGGTGAGCGGGTTTTTGAGACGACGAGGGCGCGGCGGGGTGCCCCACCACGCCCTCGAGGTCGATTACTTCGGGGAGTTCGCCGACTCGACCTTGAGCTCGCCGCTCTTGATCTGGTCGGTGAGCTTCATGATGTCGTCCTTGAGCTCCTGGGAGACCTTGGAGTCGAAGTCGTGGAAGGGGGCGATGGAGACGCCGCCGTTCTCAAGGGTGCCGACGTAGGGGTCGGAGGTGAACTTGCCCTCGACGGAGTCTGCGATCGCCTGCTCGACGGAAGCGCCGATCTCCTTCATCACCGAGGTGAGAATGATCGAGGAGTAGTCGGGGCTGGTGAGGAACCAGTCGGAGTCGACGCCGATGATATAGGTCGAGCCGTGCTCCTTGGCAGCTGCGGCGGCGCCGAGGCCGACCGGGCCGGCGACCGGCATGATGATGTCGGCGCCCTGGTCAATGAACTGCTGGGCCTGCTGCTTGCCGAGGGCCTGGTCGTCGAAGGACTGGGTGAAGGAGCCGTTCTGGGCGGCCTTGTCCCAACCGAGGAGCTGGACGTTCGTGCCCTTGGCGGCATTGTAGGCGGCGACGCCGTCGGCGAAGCCATCCATGAAGATGGTGACCGAGGGGATCTGGATGCCACCGAAGGTGGCGACCTTGCCGGTCTGGGTCATGCCTGCGGCCACGTAGCCGGCGAGGTAGGCGGCCTCAGCGGTGTTGAAGAGGAGCGGACGGCCATTCTCGAGGACGACGGTGTTGAAGTCTGCGTCCGAGAAGGAGGAGTCGACGAGGGCGTAGTGGAGGTCCGCATTCTGATCGGCAGAGGCGTGGAGCGCCTTCTCGATCTTGAAGCCGACGCCGATAATGAGGTTGCAGCCGTCGTCAACCATGGCCTCGACGTTCGGGACGAAGTCCGCGTCGGAGGAGGATTCGGCGGTGTTGACTGAGATTCCGAGCTTCTCCTTGGCGGCGGTCAGGCCATTGTAGGCGGATTCGTTGAAGGACTTATCGTCCCAGCCGCCAGCGTCGGAGACGGCGCAGGCCTTGAAAGAGGAGCCTTCGCTAGCGGTGTCGCCGGATTCGGCGGCGGGCTTGGCGCCGGACGTGCAGCCGGCCAGGGCGAGCGCGGCGACTCCCGCGACTGCCAGGTACTTCGAGAAGGTGTTCATGGGTTTCCTCCAGTTGGGTTGTTCGTCGTTGAACAGCGCTGTTGCTTGAGCCTTCTTCGGCTCCGTCCTTGCGGAGCGTCGACATCCCGTATGGAACATTAGTAAAACTCCGAATTGACGTGTGATAAAATTATCGAGAGTGGAACGGGACCTGTCAAGTCCCCTGGTCAATCATGCAGACTCAAGAAGAGATCGTCGCCCTCGGCGATGAACCCCATCCGCTCGAAATAGGCCGGATCGCTCGTCGCACTGCGCGCAAGGCGCAACGCGGCGGGCACGACCCGACGAACGCCCTCGTCGGAATAGAGGGCACGCCCGGGAGTGAGATCACGGTGGCGGTCGGTGACGTAGTCGAGCAGAACCCGGCCCTCGTCGCCGTTGTTCACGTGGACGAACACGCCCGCGATCTCATCCGCGCACATCATGAGATGAGCGCCAGCGGTGCTGAGATCCGAACGGGAGAAGCCCGGGAAGGCCTCCTCGATGCCCGCGGCGTGAACCTCGAGGAAGTCGCGGACGAGAGGCGAATCCGCCTCGGCCGGCACGAAGCGGTATTCACGCCCCCCGCTGCGCAGACGGTAGAGCCAATAGGCGTCGATAATCGCGATGACGGCGTTCATCGCCGCGTAGGGCCAGATGCCGAAGACGACGTTGTACACGGTCGCGATGAGCGATCCGGCGAGATTGAGCGTTCTGAAACGCCTGATCGAAGGAACGATGAGCGAGATGACGACGAGCGCCGATCCGGTCCAGCCGATGATTTCCCACCAGGGCATGCATTCTTCCTTAGTTTTCGAGGACGACGAGGCCGGGGCCGAGGATCGGATGAGGGGGTGGCATCACCCCTCATCCGGCGCTCGTCGTCGAACACTGACATCCTGCGATGTCGGGGGTTGACAACTGTAGCAAGGACGGGAAGTCACGACTGTCGCCCTTTATCTTTTCGCAACATGTGTTGCCCGACACGGGGCGTTCACCCTCTCAGGCGTGAGCGTTCGCACGCGTCGAGAGTCGCGACTTTCATCCCGGTTCGGACCGCCTCTCGGCGGAACGCGGGCAGGGTCAGCCCCGGAGCGCGGCGGGTGAGAACCGCGTCCGGGGCCGGGGCGTCAGCGCCGCTTCGTCGTGAGAGCGACGGCGCCCGCACCGAGGAAGAGTCCCACGAGCACGAGGACAGATCCGCCATCGAAGCCAGTTCGCGCGAGACCGCTCTTCCCCGTCTTCCCCGACGAGGTTCCGGTAGTGGACGCAGACGAGGCCGCACCTCCGTCGCTCGGAGGGTTCGAGCCGGGACCGGCGCAGGCGACGTTGACGCTCAGACCGGCGGACGCCTCGACGACGCGGCCGAAGTCGGTATCGATCGTCACAGGCGTCGACACGACCTCGCCAGCCGCCTTCCCCTCACATGCCCCGACGGCGGTGACCGAGACGGTCGCCCGTCCGGCTCCGTCGGTCGTAATCACCGAGGATTCATCGGAGGCGTGCTCCTCGACGAGGGAGTTGTCGACAGCGGCCTCTCCGGCCTTACCGCCCGCCGCGACTCGAACGCCCGCGGTTCTCGACGGCCCCTCCGAGAAGGAGAGCCCCCTCAGTCCGACGGTGAATGAGGCACCGTCCTTGACGGGGTCCTTGGGCAAAGTGACGCCAATTGAGGACTTAAGCGATCGGGGCGTGGCTCCCGAATGAGCGGTGAGGAACTCATTGAACTTGTCGCGGTCAAGGTTTCCGCTGTTAACGAACGGCCCGCCCTTCGTCAGCGCGTCGAAGGAATCGCCTCCGGCAAGCAAGAAGGTGACGGACCCGACGGTGTAGGTCTTCGCCTCGTCCAGTGGCTGGCCGTTGACGGTGACTGAGGTAATGCGTTCGCCGAAGGGACGCTCAGGGTCGTACGTGTACCGAACATTCTCGGAGAGCCCGAGCTTGAGCAGCGGGCGGGAATTCTGGGAGTTGAGATTGGTCTTCCACTGCTGTTCGAGGGCGAGCTTGAAGTCAGCGCCGGTAATGGACACATATCCGAGCTCGTTCGAGAAGGGCATGACCGCGTACGACTGAGCGTAGGTGATGGTGCCGTCATCATTCGGGACGAGGTCCTCACGCAGACCACCCGCATTGATGATACCGATATCGACGGGACGCCCCTCCTTCGTCGTGATCGTCTCGCGCATCGCGTCGGCTACGAAGTCCCCGAGGCTCGACTCGATGCCACGGTTGGATCCAGGATCGGTCTGTCCGCCCGGGGTTGTGAAGACGCCCCGTCGGAACGCCTCCGTATAACCGGTACCGACGACCCGCTTGCCAGCCTCCTTCGAATCCGCGACCGCCTTGTCCACGATGGCCTTGGTCTCGGGAGCCTCGCCGCACTCGGCGACCTTCGCCGCAGGCACGAGCTGGGTGTCCGCCTTGACGACGGCTCCTACTGTCATGTCGTACGAGATGCGGATGAGTCCAAGATTGTCGGTGTACGAGCCCGACGCAACGCCAGCAAGTAGCGGGTTCTTCGAGTCAAGCTTCTCGGCCGAGTCAACCTTGTCAAACTCGTAGGGCACGTGGGTATCCCCGCCCATGATGCCGTCGACATTTTTCCCAACCAGCGGATAGTTGTTCTTCACATCATCGTCGAGCATGGCGATGACCACCTGGGCCTCGCCGGACTGCTTGATCTGCGCGGCCAGTTCGTCGATCCTGGCGATCGGGTCGTCGAACACGAGCCCCGCGGTCGTTCCCGGACTCAACTTGTAGGGGACATCCTGGGCGATGGCGCCGATGAAGGCGACTTTGACGCCCGAGGGCGAGGCCCACACCTTGTAGTCACCGAGGTAGGGCTTTGAAATCCCCCCGTCTTCCCACGAGCCCATTCCCCGGACATTGGCTCCGAGGTAGGGGAAGCTCGCCTGCACAAACTCTGCGGTATTCGAGCCGTCGACGCGTTGCTTGAAGACGGCCTGCCCCATGTCGAGCTCGTGATTACCGATCGTCGAAGCGAGCGGATCGAGGGTGTTGAGCGCGGCGATCGTCGGATTGTCCTTGAGAGACCCGGACGTGTAGGGCGAGGCGCCGATGTTGTCACCGAGGAGCGTGAACGACGAATTCGGGTTTTTGTTACGGGCGGACTTAAGGTAGCAGTTCATCGCCGCAAGCCCGGCCTCTTTGACGGTGCCTTTCTTCGTCACCTGCTCAATGTGCCCGTGGACGTCGGTGAGTGTGTAGAGGTCGAGTTCGACGACTCCCCCGCCGTTCGCGGGCGCCAACGCCGGCGCCCCGGTCGCCGGGGTCGAATCGGGAGCCGACGGGGCGCTCGCGCCCTCGGCGTCGGAGTCGACGAGGGTTGTCGCGGCCCCCGATTGGGCTCCGGTAACGCCTGCGGCAACACCGGATTGAGGTTCATCCGAGGCTCCGTCCGTTGTTGGCACAGCAAGAGCCGCGACAGGCGACAGAGCCAGGAGGAAGGCGGCGCTGCCACCGATGAGCATTGTTCTGCGTTTATTCATGGTGTTCCTTCGTTTATTCGCCCGCCACATCGCGGGCGCTTGCGCGGCGTTGACCTCAGGTCTGGTCAGCGTCGCTTCCTCGACGCCGCCATACCGGCGACGCCTACCGCCCCGAGGAGGAGTCCTGCGACGGTGATGAGCGCGAAGCCGTCATTGACGCCCGTACGCGCGAGCCCCCTTGAGGCGGACGGCGAAGTCCGAGCGGGGGGCGTCTGCCCAGGTGTGCCCTGAGGCTGGGGTTGAGGGTTCGGGGAGGGCTCGACGTCGCGGACGAGGTCAAGGCCAATAATCTCCGGATTGTGATCGGACGAGCGATAGGGGTTCGTCGTCTCCGTCGCAAGGAACATGTTCGCGTTGGAGCGCGAGTACTCGAAGGCGACGGATTCCTGGGCATTGATCGCCCACGAGGCAACACCGACGACAAGCGGATGGGCCGCGGCATTCGAGAAGACGTGGTCGAGCGACCCTGAACGTCCGGAGTAGACATAGGACGGGTGCGCGCTACCGGATTCCCGGTTCCAGCCCGCGGCCTCAAGGACCGCGAGAGGGTCCTCCTTCGCGTAGGAATTGAAGTCGCCGACGAGGAGAGTCGGCTTCCCCGAGAAGCTCTCGGCAAAAGCCGCGAGTGCCTTCGCCTGGGCGACACGGATGGCGTTGGCATTCCCCTGGCCGTCTCCGCTGTCGGTGTTGCCCTCCTCCATTCCCTTGGGCACGGAGCCCTTCGACTTGAAGTGGTTGGCGATAACGACGACGCTGCGACCAACCTGGGTCTCGGTGACCACGGGGGTGAATTCTTGCGCGAGTGGCTGTCGGGCAAGACCGGTGAACGCCGGGTCGTCGAGGATCATCGACTCGCCGACGGGCTCGACGGTCGAAGGCCGGTAGATGAAGGCGACGCGGATGACGTCCTCGTTCGCAGGGACGTTCGTCGGGCTCGGGACGTAGGCCCAGGTGCCCGCTCCGGCCTTCGCGTTCAGTGCCTCGACGAGGTTCTTCAAGGCAGCGTCACGATCGTGAGAGGCGCCAACTACGGCAGAATTCTCGATCTCCTCGAGGGCGACGACGTCAGCGTTGATCTCGGTGATCGCGGCGACGATCTTCGACTGTTGCATCGCAAAAGCCTTGGCCGAGTAGGCGCCTCGTACCTGGCACTTCTTCGCCGTGACGAAATTCCCCTCGCGGTCGGGGTAGCCGGAGCAACCGGCTTCGTTCTCGCCGAGGTCGGAGAAGTAGTTGAGGACGTTGAAGGTGGCGACGCGAATATCTCCACCGACGGCGGGCAGACTCGGCCTCTCGCCACTGATCGTGACGGGCGAGCGGTCGGGGTGGGCGGCGACCATGCGGGTGGGCTGGAGGATGAATGCCTCGTGGCGCGAATCGAGGATCACGGGCGCGTCGAAGGCGAGCGTGTAGCCGACGCGTGCGGGCGCACCATTGGCGAGGTAGGCGTAGGGGACTTCGGTCGCGGCTGCGCGTCCGAGGTTGGTGTTCGTGCCGTCGTCGAGGGCGATGGCGCGCGCGGCGTTTTCGGCCTCGTAGGCGCGGGCCTGGTCGCCGGGGGCGACAACGTCGGTGGCGGCACGCAGAGGCTCGGTCCCCGGCGTGAGGGAGAGCGTGCCGTACTGGCCAACCGAGTAGTTGTCGGTGATCGTCCATGTTCCCTGCGGGGCGATGAGCATCGACTCAAGCGCTTCCATCTGCGCTCCAGTCGGTACGGTGTCGAGGGGGGTCGGTGCGACGGGCTCGCAACCCTCGACGGCGGAAACGGAGGAGACGGAAATCTGGGTGAGGCTCTGCGTGGAGGCGGGGGTCTTGGGGCCAGTCTCGGGGTATTCGAAGACCTTGCCAGCCACCTGGACGCAGCTTCCGATTGCCGGGACGTCAATCGCCTTCGTGCCGACGTAGGCGAAGATGGCGTCGGAGGCCGTGCGCGCGGTGTCCCATGTGCCGCCAGTTCCAGGGGTCTGGATGACGAAGCCGCTGAGGGTCGAAGTGAGTCCGTCCTCGCCGTACGGGTAGGAGGCTGTGACGACACCACGGGTGATTACCTCCACTCCCACGAGGGCGGAGTCGTCGCCCTCGCCGATCGTCTGGATATCCGGGATCGGTGTGAGCGCCGTGGCGGAGCGGGGAGCGCGACGCAGGATCGGAGGCTTAGGCGACGAGGACGGGACCTCCGACTGGGCCTCAGCCGAATGTGCGGGGACCATGGAGTCAGTGGACGGGACGGAGGCCCCCCCATCGGCGGATTCGCCGCCGGATTGAGTGGCCTCGACAGGCTCATCGGCGCCCGGGGAGAGTGCCCCGGACTGAGAAGCGCCCGCGCCGAGCGCGTCTGCGGACGTTCCTGCCGCGCCGGGGGCGGCCTGGGCGACGAGCGGAGTCGTCGCAAGGATAAGGGCGGCGACCCCTCCGATAAGGCCGTGCAGTACTGTTCCTCGCACTTCGGAATCCCCTTCTGTAACCCTTGTGCGTCCTTGCCAAGGGAGTGGAATCGAAACGGGCATCAACTTTGACACCCTGCAAATCCCAAGATTAACAAATGGACACCTATTCGTAAACGAAAATTATTTATTTACTTTTTAAAGACCCCTATTGCCCGCCCGAGTATGCGAATACAGAGCATTCAAGTCGGGGGCGAAGCACACATGATTACCCCGGGGGCGCTCACCCTAGTAAGGACCACTTTGCTCCGCCAAACACACTGAAGCCCCACCAAGCACTCGCCCTGCAACGGCTCAGCGGAGACGAGAAGCGCCCAAGCACGGCAAGGAACCGCGCCCGGACGCTCCTAGAGGATCCCAAGATGGAGGTTGAAAACTCAGCTTGGCTGATAGGGCGAGACCACCACATTGACCTTCTGCAAGTCTTTGACTTCCGAATAGCCGGTCGATGCCATGGTCCTCTTCAGGGCGCCAACAAAGTTCAGGGAACCGTCTGCACGCGTCGAAGGACCATAGAGAATCTGTTGCAGACTTCCGGATGTGCCTACGTGAACACGCTGACCGCGAGGCATGTCTGGGTGCGTGGCCTCGGAACCCCAATGCCAACCGCGCCCAGGCGCTTCCTCCGCACGAGCCAGGGCAGCACCCAGCATGACTGCATCCGCGCCGCAGGCGATGGCGCGCGACAAATCACCAGAACGCCCAATGCCACCGTCGGCAATGACGTGAACGTAGCGTCCGCCGGATTCATCCATGTAATCGCGACGCGCAGCGGCCACATCGGCGATTGCTGTTGCCATCGGGGCATGCACGCCAAGCGATTGACGGGTCGAGTGTGCCGCTCCCCCGCCAAATCCGACAAGAACACCGGCAGCACCCGTGCGCATCAGATGCAACGCTGCCGTATCCGTGCAGACTCCACCAACAATGACGGGGACGTCGAGTTCATAGATGAACCGCTTGAGGTTGAGGGGTTCAGATCGGCTGGAAACATGTTCTGCAGAGACTGTTGAGCCTCGGATGACGAAAAGGTCCACGCCCGCATCGACGACTGCTCGCCAGTACTTTTGGGTACGCTGAGGCGACAGCTTACCCGCAACAACTACGCCGGCTTGCCGAAGTTGAGCGAGGCGAGCAGTGATAAGCGACGGCTTAATTGGTTCCGAATAGATCTGTTGGAGTCGCGCAATAGACTCCTCTTCTCCAAGATGGGAGATTTCTTCGAGAAGTGGCTCCGGATCTTCGTAGCGCGTCCATAGACCGTCCAGATCTAGAACACCCAACCCGCCGAGTTTTCCGAATGCGATTGCCGTTTCGGGGCTCATGACCGAGTCCATGGGGGCAGCCATGATCGGAATATCGACGTGGTAGGCGTCGATTTGCCAGCCGACGTTCACATCTTCGGGATCACGAGTGCGTCTTGAGGGAACCAGGGCAATATCGTCCAGACTGTACGCGCGTCGCGCACGCTTTCCACGACCAATTTCAACTTCGTTGCTCACGACTTGATACTAACCACTTTGGGGCGCTGACATGCGCTTTTGTTGATGATTGCAGCGTGGGTGCGATGAGGTAGTCGACGAGGCCGGCTTCGCCGACCTGATGATTGCCATTTCGTTTCTCCATGGTTTAGGCGACACTAGTTCCATGAATGAAAACACTTCTTGGATTGATCAGCCTTGGCTTGGTTTCGACACAGAGACAACCGGCACGAATCCTCTTTCGGATCGCCTTGTCACGGCTGCGCTTGTTTTGCGACGCGGGGGTATCAACCCATCTGGCCCTGACGAAGTTGTCACATGGCTAGCTAATCCCGGGGTAGAGATCCCTGAAAATGCCAGCGCTGTTCACGGGATTTCCAACGAAAAAGCTCAGACCCAGGGACGGGATGTTTCCGAGGTCTTAACTGAGGTCGCTGATTCTTTGGTTGCGCACTGGCAACGCGGTTTCCCTGTTGTTGTCTTCAATGCGGCGTTCGATATTACGTTGATGAATGCCGAGCTCACTCGCCATGGTCTGCAAACTTTGGAAGAACGCCTTGGTGGCCCTGTTGGACTCATTCTTGATCCGATCGTCCTTGATCGTCACTTCGATAAGTACCGGAAGGGAAAGCGAACCCTGACCACCATGGCACCGCACTACGGTGTGGATCCAGATCCGAATGCTCACACGGCAGAAGTTGACGTTTCGATGACGTTAGACGTGTTGGCGAAAATTGCCCAGGCTTTTGGTGCTCCGCTCACTCAGAGCAGCGCTCATGCGTTGATGGCATTGCAGGCCAGCGCTTTTAAAGAATGGGCTACGGGACTTGAAACCTACTTTGCACGTCAGGGTAAGCCCCAGCAGATTGATTCCCAGTGGCCACAAAGGGCTCTGAATAGCTAAAGGGATCAGTATCCCCATCATTTGAACGGGTCGGTGAATTGAAGAGGTCGATGACCCAATAGAACGCCGTTGTTACTATCGGGTCATCAGTCTTCAGCGCACTGTCACTTCCATGTGCGGGGCGCGACTTCGTCCCATAGGCGGGACTGATTGGACGCGTGGTGGTCAGCGCTAAGCACTGACCACCACTGTGACGTCACTTGGTATCGATCAGATCTTTCCATGTGCGTTTCTCACCGACCAGAAGGCTGAAGTGCTTGTTCTGTTCAGCGATCGCCGCATCGGTTGCGGGATTCTTAATCAGTGCCGCAAGAACCTCGGGGGCAGCAGTGATAGCACCAACGCCCTGGCGGACCAGTTCAAGAACCTGTTCAGAGTTCTTGAAGGACGCGGCCAAAACATCAGCTTCCATTCCATACGACTTCAGCGTGCGGTGGATTTCGCTGGCAACGCGAACACCATCAATGCCGTAGTTATCCATGCGGTTCACGTAGGGAGCAACATAGCGGGCGCCAGCCTTTGCCGCCATGAATCCCTGCATCGAAGAGTGAATGCCTGTTGCCGTTACCTGCATGCCTTCTGCAACAATACGAGGAATTGCCGCGAAGCCGTCGCGAGTTACAGGAAGCTTCACAAATAGGTTGCCACCAATTTCTTCACGCAGAGCACGCGCTTCGGCAACCATATCGTCGGCGCGTTCTGACACGATCTGAACATGCAACTGCGACCCATAGGGCAGTAAATTTTGGATCTGATGCAGAACGTCCAAAGGCTCTTTGCCTTCGCGATACAAGATGGTCGGGTTAGTCGTAACACCGTCAATCGGAAGGTAGGACAGTGTCTGTTCAATTGCTTCGACGTTTGCGTAATCGATCAGGATGAGCATGTGCGCGATTCCCTTTTCAACAGTGTGAAAATGTGTTCCGACAGGTTCAGATTAGTGCCCATTTTGGAATAAGAATAGGACCCCCGTCGCATACGTGAAACCGTCTGCGACGAGGGTCAATACCTGTCAAACGTTTATCAGCGAGAAGATCCTGACGAATGGTAGTTCGGAGCTTCGCTGGTCATCTGCACATCGTGCGGATGAGATTCGCGCAGACCTGCAGATGTGATTCGAACAAAGCGGCCATTCTTCTTGATCTCCTCGATCGACGAAGCACCCAGATAGAACATCGTCTGATGCAGGCCACCAACAAGCTGGTAAATCACTGAGGCAAGTGAACCAGTGAACGGAACCTGCCCTTCAATACCTTCTGGAACGATCTTGTCATCACTGGTGACATCAGCCTGGAAGTAGCGGTCCTTCGAGTAGGACTTGCGGCCACGCGAGCTCATTGCACCCAGCGACCCCATGCCACGGTAACGCTTGTACTGCTTACCGTTCGTGAAGACAACCTCACCCGGAGACTCTTCACAGCCGGCCAAAAGCGAGCCGAGCATGACCGTATCAGCACCGGCCACAAGAGCCTTACCGATATCGCCCGAGTACTGCAGACCACCGTCAGCGATCAGCGGAACACCGGCGGGCTTACACGCCTTAGCAGCCAAGTAAATTGCAGTAATCTGCGGGACGCCCACGCCAGCAACGACGCGGGTGGTGCAAATCGAGCCCGGGCCAACACCAACCTTCACCGCATCGACACCGGCATCAATCAGCGCTTGAGCACCTTCAGTGGTTGCGACGTTGCCACCGATGATCTGAACGCCAGCGAACAACGGATCCGCCTTAATACGGCGAATCATATCCAGCGCAAGCTGGGCGCCACCGTTAGCTGTATCAACAACAAGAACGTCAACACCTGCTTCAGCGAGCGCGGTTGCACGTTCCCACGTATCACCCCAATAACCAACAGCAGCGCCAACAACCAGACGACCACGGTCATCCTTCGTCGCGTTCGGATACTGTTCGGTCTTCACGAAGTCCTTGACCGTGATCAAGCCGGTCAACTTATTGTTTTCGTCAATAATTGGAAGCTTCTCCACTCGATGCTCAGCCAGCAGAGCCTTCGCATCTTCACGAGAAATACCAACCTGACCCACAACAAGATCCTCGCGCGGGGTCATGCAATCGCGAACCTTCAGCGTTGCCCACTGGGATTCAGGGACAAAACGTAGGTCACGGTTCGTGATGATGCCAACAAGACCATTTTCTTCGTCAACAACAGGAAGACCAGACACGCGATAGTGACCGCAGAGCTCATCGAGCTGTTCGATGGTCGCATCGGGACCAACAGTCACAGGATCTTCAACCATTCCAGATTCGGAGCGCTTCACCTGACGAACATGCTGTGCTTGTTCTTCAATCGAAAGATTGCGGTGAAGGATGCCAATACCACCCTGACGAGCCATGGCAATCGCCATACGAGCTTCAGTCACCGTATCCATTGCTGCAGAAAGCAACGGAACACGCAGGGAAATTTTCTTCGTCAGTTGCGACGTAGTGTCAACAGTGGATGGAACGACGTCAGTCAGCTCTGGGAGCAGAAGAACGTCATCGTAAGTAAGGCCAGTCAGCGAGAACGGATCATGCTCTAAAAAGTCTCCCATGGGCCAAGTCTAGGCTGTGACTCAAGCCGGATAAAATCTTCGGACGAACCTCACAATTCCGAGTGGTCTTGTGCCCTCAGCTGCGCTAATGTCGCCGCAAATCCGGGATACAAGCCAATACGAGGCAACAGCAACATCTGACCGACATGATAGGCATCAGCTTTGCCTGCCCAGACAGTTTCACTCTCGTGTCCGTCTGCGTCGACTTCATGGATCCAGCGTCCTGGGCCAGCATGAATGACCTGATCCGCCCACGCCACATATCGAGCGAAACGCTCTGACTGGACCATGACGTCGTCATCATTACCCAGTTCTTCACTGACTTTACCCAGAGCGAGCGTTGCGTTCACAGCTTCGCAAGCAACCCAGTGCATGCGAGTATCCACAACAGTCTTTCCATCAAAGTCCGTCGTGTAAACGATCCCACCCTTTTCGCTGTCCCAACCATCAGTATCCGCTCGATCAACAAGGCAATGCGCAACGTCATACATCCATTCACCCGGAGTATCCCCGCACGCAATGAGTGAAGCTCGACCATGCAGGATCAAACGCGCCCACTCAAACCCGTGTCCCGGAGTTGCACCGTAAGGACGGAAAGGATCAGCGGGATTTTCAATGAACATCTCGGGACAAGCAATCCAGTTCTGATCGAAGTGCTCAGGCAAGCGCCAACCAAAGCGAGCACCAAGATCGGCAACAAAACGCATTATTTCGCGCGCACGATCCAACCAACGTCGCTCACCCGTCGCATCGAAGGCAGCAAGATACGCCTCGACCGTGTGCATATTCGCGTTCAGACCTCGATATTCTTCGCACTCGCTCCAGTCGCTGTTCCACGAGTTCGCGACGCGCCCATACGATGGTTCCCACCAGTGCGCATCCTGATCGGCAAGCGCTTCATCAAGCAACGCCCGGCCTCGTTCATGCCCAGCAAGATAGGCCGCGGAAGTCGCGAGAATCACGAACGCGTGCGCATAGGCTTCCTTACGGATCGGCTCAACCGGGCGAGCCTGCTCCCCCGTTGCATCCAGAGCGGAGAACCACCCGCCATATTCATCGTCATGCAACGAGGTAGACAGCGCATCAAGCCCGTGCTCGACAAGACCAGACACTCCCTGGACACCACGCATCTCAGCAAGCGCAAACACATACGTCATTCGACACGTAATCCACAGCTCAACACCCTTGGACTCTGTAATAGCACCATCGGCATCCAGATAACCGAAGCCAGCAGAGCACGCTGAAGCTGAAGCGAACTCAACAAGCGCTAAGAAATCAGCATCAAAAGCGTCAATAAGAGCGGAATCATTCCAGGGGGTCTTCATTGTCACTCCCGGTCAAAAGATATGCGTAACACCGATAAAGGTATCACTGCCTCAAGTTTCGATGAGAGGTTCTATGGGACTTGTTAAGACAAAACCGAGGAAAGATCAGCACCGGGTGCAAGCACCGCAAGAGTTTCTTCTACGCCGGCAGCAATTGTGCGCACGCGCAGGACGCGCTCATCAACGACCTTCGGAGCATCTGCGCCAACCAGCATGACATCGAGGTCAAGATCAGTAGTAAGACCATGAATAAATTTCTCGCAACTTGCCCCAGAACCCATGACAATAGCCAACACGACCGGGCGTTCTTTGGTATGAAGCGCAACGCGAGCACACGCTCCCTGGTCATCGACTGTCGCAGTCGAAACGACGCGCACATCAATACCATACCAGCCAAGAGCAACACCAAGAACGTGTGCTCCCAGCTCGTGGGCAACGTCCGTAAGAACAACAACAGACCCAAGGGCTGTCTGAGGAGAAACGCACTCGCTAGCAAACTGAGCGAGCACATCAAGGAAAGCGTTTTGAAGAATCGAGGACGGCGCACATCCGGGCTTCTGCCCGCATGTGGAGGCACGCAAGGTGTCGAGCGCTGGGCTGACTAAGCGACTCCAAGTATGAACAAGCCCCTCGTCGCCCACCGCGGAACGAAGGACATTCTTCAGCTGATGCCCGTGGCAGGCTGATACACAATTCAGTAGTTCAGAAACCGTATGAGGAACGGGCAGGTCTTCTTGACGCGAACGCGCAGGGGTCGTCGCCAACACGGTAGCGGCAGCATCTGCGGGAGAAACACCCTGATGCACAAGGTCAACCATCGCGGTCAAACGCGCAACATCGCTGGCACGATAGCGACGATGAGTTCCTGCTTGGCGCTCATCTGGGCCAAGACCATAGCGTCGTTCCCAGGTGCGAAGAGTCGAGGGGGAGATTCCGAGACGAACGGAAACAGCAGTCACTGTCAGCGGAGCATCGACGCCTGAATCAGCTGAAGACGCAAGATGTGCGCGAGGCATGTCGTTTCCTTTCCGCTCGCCAGCTACCAACGTTTTTATTCAACGTTGTTCACTCCTACAACGATTGTTCACCGAAGAGTGAGCTTTCGCCACTGGAACAAAGAAGAAGTGTCAAGTAAGTGAGACAAATCTTCTTCATGGCATTCCGCATGTTTTGTAGCGATATATTCAGATTTTTCTCAGGTTTATTGCCTTTTCTGAGAAATAACTAAGAATGTATGAACGGCTCTTGAACAACTTACGAACAATATCTAAACTGATGGAGGCTGCTCGCGAAGAAGTACTTCGACCGGCAGTCACCGAATGAGAGGTACACATGTCTGACGTTTCACGTCTCCCCGGCCCAATGATCGACGCTTGGGATTGGCAGTACGACGGCGCATGCCGTGACCTCGATACCGAGCTCTTCTTCCACCCTGAAGGCGAACGCGGTTCAACGCGTCGCCGTCGCGCCGCAAACGCAAAGGCAATCTGCGCAACGTGTCCTGTGATAGACCAGTGCCGCGAATACGCGCTGGCGTCGCAAGAGCCCTACGGCATCTGGGGCGGAATGACAGAAGAAGAACGACGCGAAGAAATCCGTTCATCGCATCGGCAGCGTCGAGCGTCGTAATCTAACCTAGTCTTACAGAGGCGTCGCACACATAGCGCGACGCCTCTTCACTTCTCATGCCACACTAAAGAATCATCGATAGTTTTCACTATTCCCCAACAACCAATCGGAAGCGAAGTCGTGACATCACCAGTTGTTTCATCCCAGCCACGCCGTAAATCCCGATCGCTCATCATTTCGATCGCACTCATCATCATTGCAGCATTCGTCCTTGCCGTCAGCATTTGGACAACTAGTGGAAACAAGCAAGCAGATTCGGCAGCATCAGCGCAATCGTCAGACTCGACGCACACTCAATCTGCCCAATCTGCATCAGCGACGCCAGGAGCCTCGTCCGCTGCCGCGGCGGCCGCCGACGTTGACCCGAACGTCGCAGCGCCCAGTGAGAAGAACGCAGAGCTCCTTGCAATCATTCGATCCGCACCCAAGCGCGACGCCAACGACAATCAGGCCAAAGGCGCTCTGGACGCTCCGGTTGTCCTCACACTCTTCTCTGACTTCTCCTGCCCCTACTGCACGCTGTTTGCTAAAAAAATCGAACCCCAGCTTGCCGATCTGATCGAAGACGGAACTCTTCGCATCGAATGGCGCGACCTGGCACAGATCACCCCCACGTCCCCCTTGGCAGCTCAAGCGGGACGTGCGGCAGCCGATCAGGGCAAGTTCTGGGAATTCCACGACTTGCTGTATCAGGCAACCAACGAACACGAACACCCGGAATACACCGAGGAATCTCTCGTCGCATTCGCTGAACAAGCTGGCGTTTCAGACATCGACACCTTCCGCGCCACGATGAATGCGGCCGAAACCGTTCAGGCTGTCGCCGACGCGAAGAAGGAAGCCTACTCCATCGGCATCACCGGCACACCTTTCATGTTCATTGGGGACACCTACATTTCGGGCTACCGCGATTACGAGTATGTGCGCACAACGATTGAACTTCAGGCGGAGGCTGCCCGTTCATGACTTTGACCCCATTGGCTGCCCTGCTCGGTGGCGTATTGACGGTCTTCGCCCCCTGTTCGGTGATGATCCTGCCAGCATTCTTCGCATACGCATTCCAGTCGCGTTCTGCACTGCTACTGCGCACCGGAATCTTCTGGCTGGGTTTGCTGACTTCTCTTCTGCCTTTGGGCGTACTTGTCGGCGCGGCGGGATCAGCTCTGCGCGATCACCTAGATCTGATCACACGCATCTGCGCCTTCATCATCATCATTCTTGGCATCGTTGAGATTATCGCTCTTGAAATCCCCACGCCTCATCGCAAGGCGTCGGCGGGAGTACGCAAAGAACGTGATCGCACTCATCCTCTGTCGATCTACCTTTTGGGGCTCACTTATGGCTTTGCCGGTACCGGTTGCGCTGGGCCAATCCTAGGGGCCGTTTTGGTGGCCGCAGGTATCGGAGCTTCGCCGGCAACAGGCGCTGCTCTGATGGCTCTGTACGCCACTGGCATGGTTGTTCCTCTGGCAGTGCTCGCATTGGCGTGGCAGTCTACGAATTTGTCCTCAAGCACCTGGTTGCGTCCCCGCCCCCTTCGACTATTCGGTCGCGATACAACGTGGACGAACGTCGTCTCAGGCATCGTTTTGGTTGCGCTGGGCGTGATGCTTCTGGTCGTTGGCATCGCGAATCCACTTGGCGGATTGATTTCAGCAACGACCTTGGCTTCGTGGGAACAGTCTCTGATGCGGTTCGGTTCGACGATTCCTACGTGGGCAATGATCACAGTTGTTGTCTTGGTGATTGCCGCCGCGTGGTTCGCGTGGCCTCGTCGGACAAAGGAGACGGAAACAAACGCCGCGTAGTTCTTTGCTGTTCTCGATACAGTGTGGGCCCGGCACCTGAGGTGCCAGGCCCACACTGTTTGTCAGTGGCGAACTCTAGGTTCAGCGCTCAAATGAACTCTAGGTTCAGCGCTCAACGATTGCGAGGACGTCGCGTGCGGAGAGGATCTGGTATTCCTTGCCTTCGTACTTGACCTCGGTACCACCATAGCGCGAGTAAATCACGACGTCGCCGACCTTCACGTCGACGGGAACACGGTTTCCGTTGTCATCAACGCGGCCGGGGCCGACTGCGATAACTTCGCCTTCCTGTGGCTTTTCCTTGGCGGTATCCGGGATAACCAGGCCAGAGGCGGTGGTCTGAACTGCCTCGACCTGCTGGATAACAATACGGTCTTCGAGGGGCTTGATGGAGATCGACACTGTCGCTCCCTTTCTTCTTGAAAGTTTCCGTCATCCCTTCCCTGCCGTCGCGGGGGTCAGGGGTAGGATCGCTTCGCGGTTTTCACCGCTTCATGCATGAGCATATTCCGCCTCTGGCACTCGAGCAACCTGAGTGCCAAACAGTTCACTTTCAGCAGATTTCCCACCGCGCTTGTTCACCAAACCACCCACCTCCACCACCGCGCTTGTTCAGCAAACCACCCACCTCCACCACCGCGCTTGTTCAAAAAAGCGACCAGTTCATGAGCGCAACCTCGTCCCCCGCATCTGAAATCCACACGCGCTCACGCTGAACAAGCGCGCTCAATCGAGAAAAGCGAATGCCCAACGATCTGCGTAAACGCCGAACAAGCGCGGTCCGTGGCAGAATCGGAGGGTGAATTCTTCCCTCGATCCTGTCCTGATGCGCGAGGGGTGGGATCTGCTTACCCGCCTGCAGGCCCTCCCGCACACAACAGAAGCAGAGCAGGCACAATTGAACGCGCTCTTACGGAAAGAAGGGATCGAGCCGGCGCTCGTGTCAGCGCTCCTCACCCAATTGGAATTGCGCGTTCACGCTCACACGAAGTTCGGCGATTTTGCCGACCATATGGTTTTCACGCGCGACGGGCTGGAGCAGGCAACGCGCCTCAATGTCGCAGCACACCACGCTGGGCGATTTCGGGACAGCGGAGCAACCTACGTCGCAGACCTCGGATGTGGGATTGGTAGTGACTCGCTGGCGATTGCCAGCCTGGGATTAAAAACGCTCAGCGTCGACCTGAATCCCGATGCCGTCGCATGCGCGGCAACCAACCTGCGCGATTTCCCTGACAGCGATGTGTTGCTTGGGAATGTCCTGGATCTTGACATTCATGAGCTTGCCGACCGTGGCGTCGACGCCATCTTCGCTGATCCTGCACGACGCACCGGAGCAAAACGCGGATCCACGCGTCTCATGGATCCTGAATCCTGGTCTCCCTCACTTTCAACGGTGCTGGGCTGGCGCGACGCAATTCCCCGCATCGGCATCAAAGTCGCGCCCGGAATCTCCTATTCGGATCTGCCT
Source organism: Pauljensenia sp. UMB9872 (assembly GCF_030212665.1). Lineage (NCBI taxonomy): Bacteria > Bacillati > Actinomycetota > Actinomycetes > Actinomycetales > Actinomycetaceae > Pauljensenia > Pauljensenia sp. UMB9872. The sequence goes on from NZ_JASOER010000005.1 coordinate 90,720, forward strand.
GAAGACGCGTGCGTGCAGTGGACAAGCGTCGATGGCTCCTTGGTCGAGGCGGCAATTTGGACTGGCCTGCTCGCCCGCGATGGTTCGGGTCGGGTTGCGTGCGTCATCAAGGGATCGCGGACGTTCACCTTGCGCGCAATTCACGAGGCCCCAGCAAACGCTCCACTTATCCCGGCCCCCGTCGGAGAGCTGGCGGATTACGTGGGTGAACCCGACGATGCAGTGATTCGAGCCGGGCTCATTTCAACGCTCGCCAACCAGTTGGATGCACATCTGATCTCTGAGTCGATCGCGTATTTGAGTGCGACTGAGGCAACACCGAGCGCATTCATCCGCTGGTTCAAGGTCGAAGATGTCGTCACGTTGAGACCGAAAACAATTTCCGCTGCTCTTCGAGGCCTTGGCATCGGACGCATTGAGGTCAAGAAGCGAGGCACCGACATTGATCCTGCGACATTGAGGCGTTCACTCAAGCTCTCAGACAATAAGGACGGCGTCGTCATTGCCACGCGCATCAAGGGACGTCACCGCGCGATCATTGCAACGCGTATCAGCTGATCCGCGCACGCATGCGCAGTGATGTGACGGTAAGCGGCCTCGTCAATTAACTTCTTCGCCCCACCGACGCGCCAACCTGAACGGTGAAGGAGCACAGCCACGCCCCACACAAACGGTGAACAAGCGCAGTCACACCCCACACAAACGGTGAACAAGCGCAGTCACACCCAACACAAACGGTGAACAAGCGCGGTGGTGGCGAGGCGCAACCGATAGCAAAGAGGAAGATCAGGCGCTAGGCAACATTGACGTCTGCGTCAGAGGCATGCCCGAATCTGGCGAGAAATTCCAATCCGACGGAGCAACACCTGCGCGAACAAGCTCCGACCCCATCGCAGCGATCTGCGCACCGTTATCCGTGCAGAAACGCAACGGGGGCAGGCGAACCTCAAGACCAGAAGCCTCAGCACGCTCAGCAAGAAGCGCACGCAGACGAGAGTTCGCAGAAAAACCGCCACCCACAACGATCGTCTGGCACCCCATGTCCAACGCCGCGCGCACTGCTTTAGCGGTCAGAGAGTCATTCACTGCCTCAGAGAAGCCAGCACACACGTCTTCAGCGCTCACAGTCTCACCGCGAGCCTCGGCACCCTCTACGTAGCGAGCAACAGCGGTCTTCAGACCGGAGAAGCTGAAATCGTACTTGTGACGTTCTTTATCCTTGCCACCGGACAAACCGCGCGGGAACTTAATGGCATTCACGTCGCCAGCCTGAGAGAGCCGATCAACGTGCGGCCCACCCGGGTAAGGCAGACCAAGCAGGCGTCCAACCTTATCGAAGGCTTCGCCGGCAGCATCGTCAAGCGTGCCGCCCAGTTCTTGAACGTCGGTCGCAATGTCGTTAACCAGCAGAATATTCGAGTGGCCACCGGAAACAACCAGACCGATAAAGCGCTCAGGGAGCGGGCCGTCAGCAAGCTTATCGACAGCAAGATGGCCGATCACGTGGTTCACACCGTACAGAGGCTTACCAAGGGACGAGGCAAGCGCCTTCGCAGCACAAATACCGACCGTCAAAGAACCAACGAGGCCCGGGCCGCCAGCAACAGCAATCGCATCCACGTCATCAAGCGTCACGTCAGCTTCATCAAGCGCCGCATTCAGGGTCGGGATAAACGATTCAAGGTGAGCGCGCGACGCAATTTCTGGGATGATACCACCGTAGCGGGCATACTGATCCATCGATGTGGCCGTGCGGTCGACGAGCAGTTCGCACCCGCGCACAAGACCAATGCCAGTTTCATCGCAGGTGGATTCGATTCCGAGGATGAGTGATTCCTTCACCCTTCCAGTTTATGCCGGCAAGGAACGAGGCCGTGAATCCAAATGTGTGACATCCGTGCCGTGGCACGGACTGCCATCACTGTGAGTTTTCTACGGGGTCATCATCCTTCGACGGAGTCCGCTTGTTGGCAACGATCATTGCAACACCTGCAACGGTGAAGGCAAGAAGCGACCAGGGGAATGCTTTATCCGAGATGACCTTGATTGTATCCGAACCGAACATCAAACCAAGGAGAAGCAGGATTGACAGGATCGCGAAGACAATCATTGCTCCGATAGCAACCGATGATGAAACCCAGTAGCGACGAGTGTGAGTGTTCGGGCCTGTTTCGTCGAATTTCTCCATTGAAATCACCTTCCACATCGACGCTGAACAATGGCGCTGACCAGCAATTTTACGTGCTCTTATTCTAGCCTCTTCTGCATTGAGTAGTCGGCGAGATAAGGTCATCCATCCGCAGTTCGACGCTTGATCCCAAGTCGAATTCGGTGAACATGCGCGCCTGACGGTTCAACATCAACACAGGCACGCTCCCCAGAAGAAAGAAACTACCAATCCAACTTCTGGGGAGCGTGTGCTTCAGGGTTTGAGGCTGTTTCAGCAGAGTTAGTGACGCTTGCGGGCTAGCACGAGCATTGTTCCGGCCCCCAGCAGAACGGTACCGAGAAGTGCAGGCAGATCATTTGCACCAGTCTTGGCAAGCTGCTTGTGTGGCTTCGATGCAGGGGCAGGAACGTCCCCACACTTCACCGGAATCGTCAAACCGGCAGACGCTTCAACGACCGGACCGAAATCAGTCTCGACAACAACCGGAGTTGCCACGATTTCTCCGGATTCCTTACCCTCACAGGCACCATTTGCAACAACAGAAACAGTCGCACGTCCCGCACCATCGGTAGTGATCACGGAACTTTCATCTGAAGAGTGTGCTTCGACGAGCGAATTATCAACATTTTCTTCGGAAGCCTCCCCTCCAATCGCGACTCGCACCTTCTTTGTGATCGAAGGACCTTCAGAGAAGGATAGCCCGCGCAGAGCAATGTCAACTGTGGCACCATTCTCAACGGGCCCCTCAGGGAGGGTGATGCCGATAGAGGACTTCAGTGCACGCGGAGCCGCATTCTTATTCGAATGCTCACCGAGGTACTCATTGAACTTATCCCGATCCAAATAGCCACTATTCATAAAGGCGCCCTTCTTAAACGCATCAAAGGAATCGCCGCCCGTCAGGATGTAAGAATTCGATCCGATCGTGTATTCCGTTGTGTCATTAAGAGGCTCGCCATTGATGGTCACTGAGGTGATACGGTGTCCCACTTCAGCTAGAGGATCATAGGTGTAGTGAACGTTAGAAGAAAGGTTGAGCTTGAGAAGCGGTCGAGAATTCTGCTCTGAGAGAGCCTTCCACTGCTGCTCGAGCGCAAGTTTGAAATCTGCACCTGTCAGTGTCACATAGCCGAGTTCGTTCGACCACGGCAAGACATCATATGTTTGCTTGTAGGTAATTTCCCCTGCTTCGTTCGGAACTAGATCCGCACGCAAGTCACCGGCAACGACGACACCGATATCTACGCCCTTACCCGAAGTGGTCGTGATCTTATCCTTGAACATGTCAGCGACGAAATCGCCGAGGCTCGATTCGATACCACGGTTTGAGCCAGCAACCGGATCCTTGTCGGGAGCAGCGAAAACTCCTCGATTGAAACGCTGTTGATAGCCGGTACCTACAACGCGATTGCCCGCTTGTTCGGACTTGCTGACAGCGTCGTCAACGATTGCCTGTGTCACTGCGTCATCTCCACAATCAGCGACTGTTGCAGCGGAGATGATCTGAGCGTCTGCCTTGACTACCTTATTATTCGCAGTGTCGTAGCTGATACGAATCAGACCGAGGTTGTCTGTGTAGGAGCCCGAAGCAACGCCAGCAAGCAGCGAGTTCTGAGAATCAAGTTTCTCTGCAGAGTCAACCTTGTCGAACTCGTAGGGGACGTGCGTGTCACCACCCATGATGCCATCAACGTCAGCAGACACCTTCGGATAGTTGTTTTTCACATCATCATCAAGCATGGCGATGACAACCTGTGCGTCCCCATCAGACTTGAGCGAAGCAGCAAGGTTATTGATCTTCTCGATCGGATTCGTGAACGTGAGTCCATCGGTTACCCCTGGGCTCAGCTTGGAAGGAACATCCTCAGCAATGGCACCGATGAACGCGACCTTGACGCCCGCCGGAGAATCCCAGACCTTGTAGTCACCGAGATAGGGTTTCGTTCCTGAATCCCAAGTCCCCATTCCCTGAACGTTGGCCCCAAGATAAGGGAATCCCACCTGAACGTATTCAGCGGGGTTCGAACCATCGACACGCTGTTTGAACACTGCTTGCCCCATGTCGAATTCGTGGTTGCCAATGGTAGAAGCGAGAGGATCAAGCGTATTGAGGGCCGCAATCGTCGGATTGTCCTTCAATGAACCAGAGGTGTAGGGAGAGGCTCCGATATTGTCACCAAGCAGAGTAAAAGAGGAGTTCGGGTTATCGGTGCGTGCTTTCTTCAGGTAGCAACTCATCGCCGAAAGCCCGGCCTCTGTGACTTTTCCTGATTTGTCCTTCACTTGCTCGATATGCCCATGAACGTCAGTGAGGGTGTAGAGGTTGAGCATGACAATGTCTCCCCCTGGGCGTGCTGGCTGAGGAGCTGATTCTGTTTCAGAAGAGGTGACTAAAGCACCAGAGTCAGACTTCTCTTCTGCTGGGGTATCCGGCTTCCCAGATTCGGGCGCAACAGGGAGCACATTATCTTCAGAAAGAACAGGGCTTACGCTTTCTTCAGTCTTCGCCGGACTTTCAGGCACCTCAGCATTGGGGGTAGCCTGCGTAGCAAGTGGAACTAAGACAAGCACCGCGCTGGCACATCCGCTGATCAACGCTTTCGTACGAGTTCTCATATGCTTTCCTTCTTCGTGTGGCTCGCATCTTCACGAGCCTCTCTGTGTTGTATGGGCAAATGCCCAGGGATTGAAGTATGCGCTATTGCAAGCAAAGGTGAAAGGTATATTCTCGCGAGTTAGAAATAGGTGGCTGATCGAACTGTTGAAACATCCGGAATACACAGACCTGCAGTTAAAGAAATAGGCAAATAGAAAGGGATAATGTGGCTGCTTCCGATTCATAGCGGCTCATGCTCACAGACAACCTCTTGAACTGTGGGCAAGGCAAAATGCACGCTGAAATCCTCTCGATTATCATGTCGCTCCCTTACGAAAGCAACTGATTTGATACGTAAGTGTTACCTTACTCACCACCTGTGAGAGTAGCAATAACTCGCTTGCTAGTGAATAACAATCGATGCCCGCACACATCCACTCCTCAACCTCCCTCTTGGTAATGTATGCAAACATAAATGAAAGCGGGGTCCCGGTGGCAAACCACCGGGACCCCGCGAAGGCCACAAGCCGGATCAGATGCCCTTCAGGGCAGCCTTTCCGAGCTGACGGTTCAGCGTGGAAATGACGTCAAGCGGGATCTGCTTCGGGCAAACCGCAGCACACTCACCGATGTTGGTGCAGGAGCCGAAGCTCTCTTCATCCATCTGGTTGAGCATGTTGACAACGCGCTTGTAGTTCTCCGGCTTGCCCTGGGGCAGAAGCTGGAGGTGTGTCACCTTAGCCGAGGTGAACAGCATCGCCGAAGCGTTCGGGCAGGCTGCCACGCAAGCGCCACAGCCGATGCATGCAGCCGCTTCGAATGCGCGGTCTGCGTCCTGCTTCGGGACCGGGGTTGCGTGAGCATCCGGGGCTGCACCAGTGTTGACTGAAATGTAGCCACCAGCCTGAATGATGCGGTCCAGTGCGGAACGGTTGACAACCAGATCCTTGATGACCGGGAATGCTTCTGCACGCCACGGCTCAATGGTGATGGTGTCACCGTCATGGAAAGTACGCATGTGAAGCTGGCAGGTCGTGGTGACCTCTGGACCGTGGGCAATGCCGTTGATGACAATGCCACACTGACCGCAGATGCCTTCACGGCAGTCAGAATCGAATGCGATGGGCTCTTCACCACGTGCGAAGAGTTCCTCATTGAGGACGTCGAGCATTTCAAGGAAGGACGACTCCTCGGAGATTCCCTTCACCTGGTACTCGTGCATCGCGCCACGGTCCTCGGGACCATCTTGGCGCCAGATCTTCAGTGTCAGGTTCACTTGTAGCTCCGCTGCTTCAGCTCGATGTTGTTGTAAATGAGGTCTTCCTTGTGGAGGATCGGTGGCTGGTCTTCGCCACCCCACTCCCACGCGGCGACGTACAGGAACTTGTCGTCATCACGAAGCGCTTCACCTTCGGGGGTCTGTGACTCGGCGCGGAAGTGGCCGCCACAGGATTCCTCGCGGTGAAGAGCGTCGATGCACATGAGTTCACCAAGCTCCATAAAGTCGGCAACGCGACCAGCCTTTTCGAGGGACTGGTTGAGTTCACCAATGGATTTGCCGGGAACGCGAACGTTCTGCCAGTACTCTTTGCGAAGTTCGCGGATCATACCGATTGCCTTCTTCAGGCCTTCCTCGGTGCGCTCCATACCGCAGTATTCCCACATGATGTGGCCGAGTTCCTTGTGGAAGGAATCAACCGAGCGGGAACCGTTGATCGACATCAGGGTGTCGATGCGCTTCTGAGCCGTCGAGAGAGCTTCGACAACGTCAGCGGACGATTCGTCCAGCTTCGGCAGGTTGAAGCACTTGGAGAGGTAATCGTTGATTGTGTTCGGCAGGACGAAGTAGCCGTCCGACAGCCCCTGCATGAGCGCGGATGCACCCAGGCGGTTGGCGCCGTGGTCGGAGAAGTTTGCTTCGCCAGCAACGTACAGACCGGGAAGGTTGGACTCGAGATCGTAGTCAACCCACAGCCCGCCCATGGTGTAGTGGACTGCCGGGTAGATGCGCATCGGGACCTCGTAGGGGTTGTCGCCCGTAATGCGCTCGTACATATCGAACAGGTTGCCGTACTTCGCAGAGACGGCGGCCACACCCATGCGCTCGATCGCATCGGCGAAGTCGAGGTAGACGCCGCGGGCGACGCCGGCGATCTTCGGGCCGACGCCACGACCTTCGTCACACATGTTCTTTGCCTGACGCGATGCAATATCGCGGGGAACCAGGTTGCCGAAGGACGGGTAGATGCGCTCCAGGTAGTAGTCGCGATCCTCTTCGGGGATCTGACGCGGGTCCTTTTCGCAGTCTTCAGCCTTCTTGGGAACCCAAATACGACCGTCATTACGGAGAGACTCCGACATGAGGGTCAGCTTCGACTGCTGATCTCCGTGCTGCGGGATGCAGGTCGGGTGGATCTGCGTGAAGCAGGGGTTACCGAAGTAGGCGCCCTTGCGGTATGCGCGCCAGATTGCGGTGGCGTTACACCCCATCGCGTTGGTCGACAGGAAGAAGACATTGCCGTAACCACCGGTTGCCAGGACAACCGCGTCAGCGACGTAGGTTTCCAGCTTGCCGGTTGCCATGTCACGGGCGACAATGCCACGGGCGCGACCATCGGAAACGATGATCTCAACCATTTCGTGGCGCGAGTATTCCTTGACCGTGCCGGCTGCAACCTGACGTTCCAGCGCCTGGTAGGCGCCGATCAGGAGCTGCTGACCTGTCTGGCCACGCGCGTAGAACGTACGGGAGACCTGGACACCACCGAAAGAGCGGTTGTCGAGCAGACCACCGTATTCGCGTGCGAACGGAACGCCCTGTGCGACGCACTGGTCGATGATGTTCGCGCTGACCTCTGCCAGACGGTAGACGTTGGTTTCGCGGGCGCGGTAGTCACCACCCTTAACCGTGTCGTAGAAGAGGCGGTAGACGGAGTCATTGTCGTTGCGGTAGTTCTTCGCAGCGTTGATACCACCCTGCGCAGCAATGGAGTGCGCGCGACGAGCGGAATCCTGGTAGAAGAACACGTCGACGTTGTAGCCCATTTCGCCGAGCGAAGCGGCAGCAGCGCCACCCGCAAGGCCGGTGCCAACGATGATGACACGGAGCTTACGACGGTTAGCCGGGTTCACCAGAGCGGCGGAGAACTTACGCTGTTCCCAGCATTCGGCGATCGGCACATCGAGAGGAGCCTTGGTGTCAGCGATCTTATCGCCTTCACGGTAGAGGCCCTTAATCAGGGTTTCAGTCATGAGTAATCAGCTTCCTCAAGAGATGATTCCGGCGGCGATTGCGATCGGAGGTGCCATGAACATCACGAAGATGATGGCGCCAACGAGGCCGGAGAGGACGATCATCGGCTTACGAGTCGCGGGGCGAACCCAACCGAGCGTCTGGAACATGGACCAGAAGCCGTGCGAAACGTGAACGCATGCAAGACCGACGAAGATTGCGTACACGATGACGAGCAGGGGCGAATTGAACGATGCAACCATGCGCTCGTAAGGCGTCGAATCAGCGGTGAAGCCAGTGCGGACGGTACCGGTCGTGAAGTGCAGGATGTGGAAGACGAAGAGGAACAGAATCAGAACGCCGGACATGCGCATGGTGCGCGCAGCGTACGAATCGGTAACGGACTTCTTCACGACGTAGCGGGTCGAACGTGCGCGACGCGAACGCTTCCACGTGTATGCAGCTGCGTACAGATGGATAACAAGCATCAGGAGCATCGCGGCGCGGAAGACCCAGATAAATCCGCCGTGCGGGAAGATCGGCACGAAAGCCTCTTCCTTCAGCCAATGTGCGTAATGGTCATACGCTTCCTGACCGAGGAACATCTTGAGGTTGCCGTAGGAGTGGAACAGCAGGAAGAAGACGAAAATGAAGCCCGAGATGGCCATCAGCTGCTTAATAAAAACACTGGTGGTCCACGCGCGGCGCTTCTTCGTTGCGACATTTGTAGTGGCCATGTCCCAAGAATATCCACACGTCTTCGCGCATTTTAGGACCGTTGTCCGCCCTTGGTCCTAGACGAGCGTTTTGCCAGCGCAGTTTTCCGCGTAATTTAGCAAAATTCTAGGGGGCATCCTTGGCGTTTTGGGGGCTGGTTACGCGTGTGACAGAGGCATTTCAGGCGGGTGCTGACTGCCTTTTACCTAACCGTCCTGTTTCAAATTTCGAGCATATGACAGTTTTGCGAAACCCGTCGTAAAACGCAGGTGCGCGCCTACTTGGGTGTTCTCTTCCGCCACCGTCACGTTCGACGTTGAAGGGACGAGGCCGCCCACGCTTTCAGTTCGTCAGCTCCAATCGCATGGCGATGCCGTCTTCGAGTGGATTCTTAAAATACCCACTCAAGCGATCTAGGACGATAAAACCCGAACGTTCATAGAGGCGTCGCGCAGCTTCATTCGACTCGCGAACTTCAAGAAACACATAGTCGGCTCCAGCTTCACGTGCGCGAGATACCAGCAGGTCGAGAATCTGCTTACCCAGACCTTGGCCTCGTAAATGAGGGAAAACGCCGATTGTCATAATGTCGGCGCCGTCGCCCACCACTTTCACTCCCCCGTAGCCGACAACCTGCAGGTCAGGGCCATCTGGGAATGCCGCCAGGTAGTAGGTGGAAAATGGGGAGGCCAGCTCGTCGGCGATCATTCCCCACGTCCACGGATCCTCCGGGAAAAGAGCTTCTTCAAGCGCAACCAGGATCTCTTCATCCCCCGGCTTTGCCTGATGGAACTCAAGCGGAGCGCCGGTCACATGCGCTCCATCGGCTGGCCGTGAATCTCAGGACGGCGCAGGTAGAGTGGCTCGGTGCTGAGGCGATCTTCTTCGCCCTTGGCCAAACGAGCAGAAACGATACGCGACAGAACTGCCGGATCTCCATCAACGATCGGCCCCTTACCCGCGGGGGCAAGGCAGTCGACGGAGTGAGCGGGAAGTTCACCCGCGCTGATGATCAGACCGTCCGCCTCACGCATCGAGTTGAGCAGGCTCTGAGCCGTGCCGACCTCAAGGCGACCGATCAACCGCACATCATCGGCACCTTCTGCGACGTAGTGTCCCCAGTACAGTTCCTTACGGCGCGCATCAGAAACGGCGTACACGTGGGTGTCCGGAGGAAGCAAGTCGAGTGTCTGGCGGGCAATGACATCCAAGCTTGAGGCACCGTAGACGGGCGCGCCTGTCGCAAGCGCAAACACTCGCGCGGAGACGAGGCCCGCGCGCAAACCGGTAAACGGTGCCGGCCCGGTACCAACCAGCACGCGTTCAATACCAGCGTCCTTCGCCTCGACCGGCAGACCGGCTTGATCGAGGGCCTCGCGGACAAGCTCGGTGATCGATTCCGCGTGGTGACGGGTCGATTCGTTGCGAGCGTGTCCCACCACGGTTCCGTCTTTCAAGAGAGAAATGATCGTGGCGGCGGAGGTATCAAGGCTCAGTTCAATCACAAGGGCAATCCTACTCGTCGGATCAGCGGGTCACGACGCGAGGTTCGGGAGCGGGCGGGTCCAAGAAACACGGGGCTTGCCAATCAGTCTTCGTCCAAGGTGGCAATCAGTTCGCTGGCGCGTGCCATGACTGCTTCGAGAACGCCATCCCAACGGGTGCCGTGCGGGTGGAGTGTAATGGTGCGCTCGCCGTCATCCATCGTTTCGAGGTTGATCGCGTCTCCGTCGTGGGCAGCTTCACCACCGGTCTTGCGCGTGACATCAATTTCGAGGCGCTCATCAGACAGGGATTCCGTCTTGCCTTCGCCCCATTCGACGACGGTCACGGACTCTGCCAGAGAAGAATCAAGGTCCAGGGTTTCGAGGTCTTCGAGGTCGCGGATACGGTAGGCGTCGGCGTGGATCAAGTCAGGACCGTCGCCGAGGTTCGGGTGAACGCGGGCCACGATGAATGTCGGGGATGCCACACGGCCTCGTACCCCGATGCCTTCGCCCAGGCCTTGAGTGAACGTCGTCTTGCCGGCGCCCAGACCGCCACGCAACATGATGAGATCGCCGGCGCGCAGGTTTTCGCCCAAGGCGCGCCCCAGGCACCGCGTTTCATCAGCGGAAGCGGTCTCCAGCGATTGGGGTTCAGCGGTCATGAACGGTTCTCCTCACGTCGGGTCGTGCCAATATAGAGGCGCGGGATGCGTTCACCCAAGCGGGCAACGATTTCGTAGTTGATGGTGCCGGCTTGGCTTGCCCATTCGTCAGCCAGTGGCGCGCCGGTGGCTGGGTCACCGAAAAGGATGACGCCGTCGCCAACCTGTGCGGGCGCATTCTCGGTGCGGCCGGTGGGCAGACGCGCTTCACCCGATGCCGGGCCAAGGTCGATGATGAACTGGTCCATACACACTCGGCCCACAATATGCGCGCGAATCGGCTCCCTATCCGTGTTGACAAGGACGGGGGCGCCGTTCGATCCGGAGCGCAGAATACCGTCGGCATATCCGAGGGGCACCAGACCGACCCAGCGCCTCGAGGGTGAACGCCACGTGCCACCGTATGAAGCGGGGGTGTCCTCTTCGATCACTTTGACACTGGTCAGTGGCGCTTGCAGGGTCATCGCGGGACGCAAGCCCAAGTCAGATGCGGACGCCACGGCGGGGTCGGGGCTCAGTCCGTACATACCGATGCCGGCGCGCACCATGTCGTAGTGCGCTTCGGGATGCCAGAGGATGCCTGATGTGGCACTCAGGTGGCGAAGTTCCGGCCTAATTCCAGCCTGCGCCAGAATCGTGCAACCGGCCTCGAAAAATCGAACATGCGAGGCGGTCGACGCATTACCCTCGTCGCTGGGGTCGTCCGCGCGCGACAGGTGACTCCACGCGCCGATCACCTCGACAAGACCCTCGTCGCGGGCCATTCGCACTGCCGAAGCGAGTGCTGGCAAATCCGCGAGCGTCGAACCCGCGCGCGACATGCCCGTATCGATTTTCACGTGAATGCGCGCCTTCTTACCAGTTTCGCGTGCAGCCGCGCAGATCTGCGCCAGCACCCAGGTCCACGACACCGACAGATCCAAGTCTGCTTCGAGTGCCTGTGCCCAGTCAGCTCCCGAGGGGGCAATCCAGGTCAGAATCGGCGCTTTCTCACGTGCTACTCCAGCTTCGTCGAGCGCGTATCGCAGAGCGAGTGCTTCACCGAGTTGCGCGACACCGAGCCACGAGGCTCCTGCCTCAAGCGCAGTCATCGCAACGGGAAGAATTCCATGCCCGTAGGCGTCTGCCTTGACAACTGCCATCTGAATGGCCGTCGGCGCAGATTGTTTCAGCACCGCCAGATTGTCGGCAATGGCGCTGAGGTCAACGACAGCGCGCGCCGGGTACTGGGCGAAAGCGGAAGATTCTTCGTTCATCACGCTTCTAGTATCGCACCGGTGTACAAGCGCACGTTACGGAGGGCCATCATCGTCGCTCCCATCTTCAGATTCGCGCGTCTCCCACCGCGCTTGTTCACCAAACCGACCGCGCTTGTTCACCGTTTACTCGTCAAACAACACCGCGCTTGTTGAAGAAAACAGCTGGTCAGAAACAATTTGGTGAAACGGAGTGCTGAACAAGCGCAGTAAAAATCAGGCGAGCAACTCCCCGATCACGCTCGACACGCATCTTGCAATCTGGATTGCGGTCACCGGGCCACCGCTCACACTCACCTTCGATGCAGCGCGTTCGCCGGCACGCGCGTGAACAAGCGCGCCCGCAGCCAGAGCTTCAACAAGCGAAGTAGTTGATGAGCCTCGTTCATTCTTTGCACCCCACTGAGCCGCAAAGCCTGCGAGCACGCCCGCCAGCACATCACCACTTCCTGCGACTCCAGCCCAGCCACTCCCTCGCGGAACAGCAACGATTTCACCGTGCGGTGTTGAAAGAATGCACGAGGCTCCTTTCAGCAACACGTTTGCTCCACTGAGCTTCGCAAGAAGACGTGCTGCCTCTACCGGGCACTGCTCAACCCACCAGCGGGGGCGCTTCTGACCCCATTGGCTGAATATAGCCTCGGCTTCGCCCGCGTGAGGGGTGAGGAGCACCCGCTCCAAGCCTCCCATCGTCGCCACTTCTCGGACAAAGGACAGCGCGCCAGCATCGACAATCAGGGGAAGATGCGAGGCAACGCAGAACTTTGCCAGCTCAAGCGCGTTCACACGCGTGTCATCATCCATTCCCGGACCAACCAGACCCGCCTGAATTCGACCACCGACACCAACGATCCCCGGCTCGCGCGTCAGCACCAGGTCAAGGACTCGTTCGGGCGCATCAAGACGCACCATGCCCACGCCGGAATAGCTGGCACCCAGACAAGTCAGGATCCCTGCTCCGGGGTAAGTTTCCGAGCCGGCTACCAAGCCTGCGGCTCCGCGCGTGTACTTGTGGTCCGTCCAATCGGGGCGAATGACCGTGCGGGCAATATCCTGGTCGCTCACGACTCGAACGTCTGATTCCTGGGCGTTAAAACCCAGCGGAACACACTGCAGAGTCCCCGCGTAATAGGCGGAGGGAGGGAGGACGAGTGGTGTCTTCACCAATCCCATAGTGACGGTCGTTGTCGCAGACACTACGGGCCCAGTCACTTCCCCATCATCTGAGAACTGCCCGGAAGGTACGTCGACTGCGACGACCTTCACTCCCCGCGCTTGTTGAAGCTGGGCAAGCTCATCGATGAACGAGCGTGTCGGTTCCCGAAGCTCGCCTGACGCGCCAATGCCAAGAATTCCATCGATCCAGATAGGAGCTTCCAAAGCCGTGGCCATGCTTGAAATGTCAGTGAGCGCCCACAACTTCGACCGCGCTTGTTCACCGTCAGCGCCACCGATTGGATCCTGCTGATCGGCAAGCTTTTCCTGAACAAGCGCGTAAGCATCAAGAATCTGCACACCTGCCTCAAGCGCAACTGATCGGCCTCGTGAATGAGACTTCGGAGCAAGAAGCAGAGCCGAGCAGGAAAACCCCTGTTCAGCTAGGTAGGCGAGCGTATACAGAGCATCGCCTCCGTTGTCCCCGCCTCCAACAAGCGCGCACACACGAGGAAGCGTCAGACAATCGTCGCTTTCAACGCGTTCGGGTGAAAAGGCGGGTGAACGGTGAACAAGCGCGGTCACGGCTTCAGCTACTGCGTGTGCCGCTCGCTTCATTAACCAATCCGGATCGCTATCTCTTGCATCTGTGTGGCGTGCTAAAAAGTCAGCCTCAATGGCACGCGCAGTCGCGCGATCGTTCACGAAGATCATGCAGTGATAGTGTCACCCCTTTGGGTACGCATCAACCTATTGCGCGGATTGTCGCGGTTTCTTCACTCTCAGGGGTCGGCGCCGCGCGGTGAACAAGCGCGCACACGCGAGGAAGCGTCAGACAATCGTCGCTTTCAACGCGTCCGGGCGAAAAGGCGGATGAACGGTGAACAAGCGCGGTGTCGCCACGGTGAACAAGCGCAGTCGCATACACCCCCGAACCGTGAACAAGCGCGGTAGTAGAAGACCGGGGGATGTGCGCCAAGCGCGGACGAAAAACACCTCAGGCGACGTCGAGCCCCTTAGCGACCCCCGCAAGCACAGCGCCCACGATAACCAGGGCGACGCCGATGACCGTCCAACGCAGTTCCCTGCCCGTGCGGTGTTCACCCAGCCAGAGGATACCGAGAGGAGTCGAAATCAGAATGCCCAGCTGGGACAGGGTGAAACCGGTCGCGACACCTACGCGTCCAGCGCCGACCTGGAGCAGGACGACGCCGGCACCCCACATCAGGCCGAGTGCCGTCATTTGCGCCATCGGGACACTCAGTAGCGTGGGAGCCTCGTCCCCCTTCCGGCGCGCGTCGACGGCGTACGCGATCAGGGCAATAAGGAAGTAGCCCGTCGCCTGTGGCAACAGAATCGACGGCCCGTCAAGGCCGAATGCACGACCGATCAGCACGTAGCTTGAAAAAGCGAAGGTCGATGTGGCCAGCAGGCGTGTCCCACGCGCCCAGTCTAGGTTCTTCGTATCGGAGCCTTCCTCGGTGCGCGACACGAACCAAATACCCAGAATGAGGACGATAATCGCAACCACGCCTACCGGGAGCGCCCCACCGTGACGCCATTCGCCGAACAGAAGAACACCACCCAGCGAGATCGCCGCCAACTGCCCGCCCGTCGACACCGGCATCGTGCGCGAAACACCCAGCACGTTGAAAGCTGGGATCTGGTCCACCAAACCCCAGCCGACGATCAAGCCGGTGACGAAAGCGACGATTACATCGCGCACATTCCACTCGACCCCCAGGAAGGGCGTGACCGCGAGCGCGAAAACAAAACCACCCGTCGTCAAACCGAGAACACGCTGCTGGTCAGTTGTGTGAACCGCACCGGTGAGGGTGGTTTGAAGGCCAAACAAAATCGATGGGACGAGCGCCCAGAGAATGTCGATCACGATAATCTCAATCCTGTTTTTGGTGTACGAGGCCGGGCTCGCATACTCGGTCAACAAGCGGATACAGCCCGATGGTAGTGGGGTTTGTCCCGCGAAAGCGAAATCGCCCATATGAAACGAATCCTGCGTCTGCCACGACGTGTGGCAGACGCAGGAAAAGTCCAATCAGGGATGCTTACTCAACGGTCACAGACTTAGCGAGGTTGCGTGGCTGATCGACGTCAAGGCCCTTCACGGTTGCGAGTTCGCAGGCGAAGATCTGCAGTGGGACAACCGTTAAGAGGGGTGCGTACAGCGTCGGGATCGGAGGAATCCTGAACACGATTTCAGCGAATTCGTCGACGGAGGTGTCGCCTTCTTCAGCGATGACGATGGTCTTTGCACCGCGAGCGCGAACTTCCTGGATGTTTGCTAGAACCTTGTTGTGCAGTTCGGGACGACGCGGGGTCGGAACAACGATGATGACCGGCTGGCCTTCGTCGACCAGTGCGATCGGGCCGTGCTTGAGTTCACCGGCCGCGAAGCCTTCTGCGTGGATGTAGCAAATTTCCTTGAGCTTCAGGGCGCCTTCAAGGGCTACCGGGTATCCGACGTGGCGACCGAGGTAGATGACGGACGTCGTGTCTTTCATGGTGCGAGCAAACTGTCGGACAGCCTCGCCCTGGTCGAGGATCTTCTGGATCTTCTCCGGCGCTTCAGCCAGTTTTTCCATATAGTCGATGATCTCGTCGGAGTATTTGTTGCCACGAACTTGGGCAAGGTACAGGCCCAGAATGAAGCAGGCGGTGACCTGAGACGTGAACGCCTTGGTAGAGGCGACAGCGATTTCCGGGCCCGCGTGGGTCAGCAGAACCGCGTCGGACTCACGCGAAATAGTCGAGCCCGGAGTGTTCACGATTGCCACGACCTTCGCGCCCTGCTCGCGAGCGTGACGGATCGCCTGGATCGTGTCCATGGTTTCACCGGACTGCGAGATGGCCACAACCAGCGTCTTTTCGGTGACGACTGGGTCACGGTAGCGGAACTCAGAGGAAAGCTCGACCTCGACGGGGATACGGCACCAGTGTTCGATCGCGTACTTGGCGACCTGACCAGCGTAGGACGCGGTACCGCAACCGATCATGACGATCTTGTCGACGCCACGCAGGATATATTCGGGGATACGAACCTCGTCGAGTGCAAGGTGACCGGTGGAATCAATACGGTCTTCCAAGGTTTCACGAACGCCACGAGGCTGCTCGTGAATTTCCTTTTCCATGAAGGTCGGCCAGCCGTCCTTCGTCGCACGATCCGAAGTGAAGTCAACTTCGTATTCCTTGAGCGGAACAACATTCCCATCATGGCCAAGAACAGTCACGCCACGAGCCGTGACAACAGCCATCTGATCCTGATCGATCTCGACAGCGCGATTCGTGTGCTCAATGAATGCCAAAACGTCAGAACCAAGGAAGTTTTCGCCATCACCCAAACCAACGACCAGAGGCGAAGAACGGCGTGCCGCAAGAATAACCTCCGGCACATCGGCCGAAACGAGTAGCAGCGTGAATGTGCCCTGCAGGCGCTCAGTAACAGCGCGCATCGCAGCAATCAGGCGACGAACAGCATCTTCGCCAGCGTGCACTCCGGCAAGAGAACCGCCCCACTGCCCAGCAGTCCCGGCCTCGTACATCTTGGCAATCAGGTGGACAACAACCTCAGTATCCGTATCGGACGCAAAAGTGACGCCATCGGCGCGAAGTTCGGCGCGCAACGCGTCAGCATTTTCGATGATGCCATTGTGCACCAGAGCGAAACGACCATCTGCAGACGAATGCGGGTGAGCATTCGCAACAGTCGGACGACCGTGCGTCGCCCAACGAGTATGACCGATTGCAGCAACAGCATCGGCAGGCTTCTGGGCCTCGATCTCGTCAGCAAGGTTCGCGAGCTTACCAACCGCGCGAATCACCTTCAGGCCGTCCGGAGTTGACAGAGCCAAACCGGCAGAGTCGTATCCACGGTATTCCAGGCGAGCGAGGCCCCCCATGACGACCTCACGCGAACGAGAGGAAGGGGCGCAACCAATATGTCCAACAATTCCACACATGCAAGCAATTCCAACACATCTAGCAGAGTTGCGCTCGTCGCCTTGCCCACGTCCGTCAGATACCCGCCATTCTTCACACTTTTGGCTCAAAGGTGCATTCGAACAAGCGAGTGCGAGACAATGCCATCGTGACTTCCCACAATGCACACGCTTACTCTGCGATCTCCCCTTTTACGCGCATTGAACGCGCCGATTGGGATAGGTTGGTCGACCACACTCCCCTGCCATTGAGCCAAGAAGACATCACCAGGATCGCTTCCTTAGGCGACCCCATCGACATGAGCGAAGTCGACGCGATTTATCGCCCTTTGTCTGCCCTCCTTCAGCTGTACGTTGACGGCAGGCGACGCACCGCCCGCGAGCGCGCCACCTTCCTCGGCGAGCAAGCGCCCACACCCACCCCTTTCGTCATCGGAATTGCCGGCTCGGTGGCCGTTGGAAAGTCAACCGTCGCCCGCCTTCTGCAACTTCTGCTCCAGCGTTGGGAGCACACCCCGCGCGTCGACCTGGTGACAACCGACGGCTTCCTCTATCCGAACGCCGTGCTCGAAGAAAAGGGCATCATGGCACGCAAGGGCTTCCCGGAGTCCTACGACCGTCAGGCTCTGCTGAATTTCTTGGCCGCCGTGAAGTCGGGGGCGCCAGACGTCACTGCTCCCGTGTACTCGCATGTCGTCTACGACATTGTCCCGGGCAAAATCCTCCACGTCGAGGCTCCCGACATTCTGATCGTCGAGGGCGTGAACGTTCTACAACCCCCGCGCCTGCACCCTGGGGCGCTCGGTGTTTCCGTGTCTGACTACTTCGACTTCTCGATCTACGTCGATGCTGAAGAATCCGACATCGAGCAGTGGTATGTCGACCGGTTCCTCACTCTTCGCCAGACTGCCTTCTCGCGTGAAGACTCCTTCTTCCGCACTTACGCCAGTTTGACGGACACGGAGGCCGAAACGACAGCGCGCATGGTCTGGTCGGCAATCAACTTGCCAAACCTGCGCGAAAACATCGCCCCCACTCGTGAACGCGCCACGATGATCTTCCACAAAGACCAGAATCACCGCGTCGATTCGCTGCTATTACGTAAGGACTAGCGACCAGCTTTCCCAGTTCGCATCAGGCGACGAGGCTCCTTCTAGAACTCTGAACGCCTCTGGCGGTGAAGACAAAGCTCAACGGGCTCGGTAGAGGATACCCCTACCAAGCCCGTTGAATGTCTCAGTCGCACCCCTAAGCGGGTGCCTCGTATCAGATCGCCAAGTTTTCCTTCACCACGTCAGCGAGTGACGCTGCTACAGAATCAGCCTGTTCCTGGGTGGCGGCCTCAACCATGACGCGCACCAACGGCTCGGTGCCCGACGGGCGAAGAAGAACACGACCGGTATCGCCGAGCTGCGCTTCACCAGCCTTGACAGCCGCCGCGACAGCTTCGTTCGTCGCTGCACCGCTACGGTCAACCCCGCCCACATTGATGAGGGTCTGCGGCAAGCGCTCAACAAACGCAGTCAGATCCGCCAGGGAGCGACCGGATTCCTTCACCATGCGAGCAACCAGCAGGGACGATAGAATCCCGTCACCCGTCGTCGCATGGTCGAGGTCAATAATGTGGCCGGACTGTTCGCCACCCAGCACATAGTTGGAGGCGCGCATTTCTTCGAGCACGTAGCGGTCGCCGACTGCGGTCTGAACCGTCTTAATGCCCTTGTCACGCATCGCGAGAATCAGACCGAGGTTCGACATCACGGTCACGACAAGGGTGTCTCCCTTGAGCTTGCCACGCTCACGTGCATCCACCGCGAGCGCGCCCATGATCTTGTCACCGTCGATCAGGTTGCCTTCAGCATCGACTGCTAAGCAACGGTCCGCGTCACCATCGTAAGCGACACCAAGGTCTGCCTTGTGCTCGACGACTGCCTTCTGCAGGCCTTCAGGGTGGGTTGAACCAGCATTGTGGTTGATATTGCGGCCGTCGGGTTCAGCGTTGATCACGATGACCTCGGCACCCGCTTCACGTAGCGTTAGCGGACCGAGCTCGAAGGCGGCACCATTAGCGGCGTCAACGACGATCGTCAGACCCTTCAGGTCCGTGTTCACGGACTTCACCAAATGGTCAACGTACAGGCGCTTCGCCTTCTCATGTTGCGCGTCGACCTCACCGACGCCGTCGCCGGTCGGGCGGTCCCACTCGGTTCCGATCAGCGCTTCAATCTCATCTTCAACCGCGTCGGGGAGCTTGTAGCCACCGTGCGCGAAGAACTTAATGCCGTTGTCAGGCATCGGGTTGTGCGACGCCGAGATCATGACACCCAAGTCAATGTCGTCCTGCGAAGCAGTCAGGTAGGCAACGGTCGGAGTCGTCACAACGCCAAGAAGAGTCACGTCCATGCCTGCGCTTGCAAGCCCGGCAGCCAGAGCGTGCTCAAGGAACTCACCCGAAATGCGCGTATCTCGACCAATGACGACACGTGCTTTCGTCCCATCACTGCGGACCGCACCAAAGTGGCGAGCAGCAGCTTCACCGATCTTCAGCGCTAGGTCAGCCGTAATATCAACATTCGCAAGGCCACGGACACCGTCGGTGCCAAACAATCGTGCCATTTGAGTTCCTTCATTCACGCCGGCATCGTGCCGGAAAGCGTTGTGTCAGTTGTTCCCTAGCGTACTCGTGGCCCCGGCGAGTTCGGTTCTTCTGCGGCCCCGTCTGTCACTTTGCGAGAATTTCCACCCTCTGCTATTTCCGGTATCGCAAAGGACCACGAGGCCCGGATCCCGCTCTTCCCACCGCGCTTGTTCACCACCGGCGCCCAAAAAGAGCGTGCTTGTTCACCGCCAACGCCACAAAACACCACGCTTGTTCACCACCAACGCCACAAAACACCACGCTTGTTCAGCGCGAGGCATCAAAGAGCGCGCGACCTCGTCAATCAGAGACCACGCACACGCCAAAGCCGAACGCCGTGAACAAGGGGTTAAGTAGCAGAAAGTGTGTCCGGTCGGCGTGTCGCCGTCGGGCGTATTTTTATTTGAGGGGTCCTTTCCTGA